>JASIDM010000051.1 GCA_030044695.1 Thermoplasmata archaeon | reverse complement strand
CCTGGGAGGTGGAGGTGCCGGCCCGCATCAGCCACATTCGGGCCAGCAGGCTCGCCAGCGTTCGGGTAGGCTCGGTCGCCGGAGCTTCGGGAGCGATCACCGTCGCAGGGGTCGCGGCGGGCGACGGGGTCGGGTCGGAACGAGCGGCGTCTGGCGGTGCGACCGTCGGGACGGCGACGACATCGGGGGAGAGCCGAGGGGGCGGAGGAGCCGAGGTCTCCGGGGACCGGCCGGTGGGGCGCACGGGAGAACTCGGCGGAGGATGCTCTGGCCATCCGAAGGTGACCCGGAACTGACCCCGGGGGAACGGCCGGGACGGTGGCGTGTCCGTAGCGGTCGCACTCGCGGGTTCCAACGGCGAGGGAGGCGGCTCGTCCTCTGGAGGAGCGGGGTCGGCGAGGTCGGTCGCTTCGGGGGACGGCAACGCGAGCTCGGCGTGGGGCGGCAGCATCGGGACCGGCGCCTCGGCGGGCTCCTCAACGGGCTCCCCCTGGGGGGCCCCGGCGAGCTCGTTCCAAGCTCCGGTCACCCGAAACTGGCCGCGGGCGACGCTGCGCACCATCCCGGTTCCCGGGGCGCAGGGATGTGTACCACGATAATGAACCATCCCGCACTCGCCGGGGCGGGGACCCGAGGGCGGTCGGGGCCGAAACCGGGTTCCGGTTCGGTCGTACGGGCCCGTCGTGCGGCAGGTTCGCTCCCGAGAGGGTAGATTTAAGGCGCGGACCTTCCATCGTTCGGGGGATGGAAGCCGTCGACCTCAGCCGTCGGCTCACCGACTTCGGCCAGGTGGCCGGAGAGGTGCTGCGCGACGTCCAGGACGTCACCGAGCAACAGATCCGCCACTGGATCGTCAACCCGTTCCTGGAGGCCCTCGGCTGGGACCCGCACGACAAGCGCCAGGTGTACCTCGACTACCACCCGGCCGGCCGCAAGGAGACGGTCGACTACGCCCTCCTGGACGGCGAGGGCAAGCCCAAGCTTTTCTTCGACGTCCGTGACCGCGCGGCGAGCGTCACCGAGCTCGGGCCGATCGGGGACCGGGCGAAGGAGTCCTCGGTCCCGCTGATCCTCCTCACCAACGGCCGGGCGTTCTCCCTCTGGTACGTCGGCTCGGACGAGGCGGCCTCGCCGCTGTTCGTCCTCTCGCTCGAGGAGCTCGCCGGCAACGCCGAGGGGCTGGTCGGGCTGACGGCGGAGTACCGCCTGAGCGAGACCGGCATCCAGCAGCTGCGGCGCAGCGCCCTCCGCCTCGCGGTCCTGCAGATGCTCGAGGAGAACGCCGAGAAGACGTTCGATGCGCTCGTCACGTGGGTCCAGGGCCAGGTCGCCCCCGGGGCGCTCGACGACGTCACCGAGCAGGCGATCCGAGACGCGACGATGCTGTGGCTCACCGAGGAGCACCTGAGCCTCCCGCCGTTCACCGCGCCGGACGGCAAGCGTCCCGCCGACCTGCGGGTGACCACCCCGCGCGACTGGGAGCCGTTCCCCCGCGGCCCGCCCGGGACGTTCCAGTACAAGTACGACACCGCGAAGATCCTCGACCTCCGCCAGGGGGCCAAGGAGGTCCGCGAACAGCTGCGCGTCCAGGGCCTGAAGGCCCCGACCGCGACGAGCTTCGGAGGGTTCTACCACGCCCTCCGATCGCGGGCGGGCCTCGCCGGGAAGTAGCGAGCGACCGCGCGCGCGTCCCCCGGGACGACGGCGAGAAGGCCGACGGGCCGGCCTCCTCGGCGCCGCGAAGCCGGGTCAGCACGGAACTCGGGCGGGATGGAGACGGGACCCCGCGCGGCGCCCGGCCGGTGTACGGAGCCCACCCCCGTCGGCACGTTTAATACGCATTGGTACGCATTAGCACGCACCGTGATCGAACGGATCGAGGGCCGGAGCCCGCACCCCTGCCTGGCGCGCCGGTGCGGCCATCCGACCGATTCGCACGTTCGGACCGCCGAGCTCGACTCCGCGGGGGAGACCGTGGTCTGGTGCACGCACTGCCGGCGCCACGAGGTCCGCCCCGCCCGCCGGATCTGGGGCGGACGTCGCGCTCCGCTTCGGGTCGGCTCGGCGCTCCCGTTCCGAGCCGTCTAGCTCGGTCCCTCGTGCCACTCCGAAGGGGGGTCAGCGTGCCCGGCCGGGCCCGCTCGCCCGCCGGTCTCGCCCTGCCGGGGCCCGCGAGGGGCTGAGCCACTCTCGGAGCCCTCGCGTGAGGTCGGACGGCCGCTGCCCGCGAAGTGTGACGGGGCCGTTCCTGACCCCGACGCCCTGAAGCGCGACCACCCAGCCGGTCCGCCTCCGCGAAGCGACCTCGAGCTCGAGTCCGTCCCCCCGTGGGCGTCGCGTCGTTCCCCGTCGCCGCGGACCCGAGGCGCGGGGTAGGCGTGGTCGGGCTCGCCGTTCGACCACGCGCGCCCGAGGGAACGCGCTCCGGATCGCCGCGCGAGCGGCCTCCCGGTCCGCCGGATCGGCATGAAGCCGGATCGTTAGGGGCTGGAGGCGTCGGCCGCGTCGGTCGATCTCTCCCCGACGGATCCGGCTCGAGCTCACCGGGCCCAGATCGTCGGCGAGCGCGATCGGGACGACGACCAGCGGGACCGGGCGCCGCCCGAGGCGCCGCCGCTCCCGGTTCACGGCCCGGCCCCCGGGCACGGTGTCGGCGGAGACGACGAGGGCGTCTATCCCCTCCTCCACCGCGCGGCCGAACGGGGTGTCGAGCCGGACGACGGTCCAGCGGCGGAGCGGGTAGCGGGCTCGCAGCCACCGGACCAGGGTCCGACGGCGTCGGCCTTCGGACAGGATCCGCCCCCCGAGCGCCTTGCGCGTCCGGGTCAGGTACGCCGCGGTCGTGAGCCCGATCGCCACGTGGCGACCGACCTGGAACGCCGCGCCGAGGAGCGCCTCGTGGCCGAGGTGGAGGCGGTCGAACGTGCCGCCCAGCGCCACCCGGCCGTACCGAGGCACCGGAGCTCCTAGTGGACGAAGCTCGCGAGGAACAGGACGACGAGGACCCCCATCGTGAGGTAGAGCAGGTAGCGGTAGTTCCGCGCCGACGATCGCCGGCGCTCCCGCGTGGCCGCGCAGGCGTCGCTGCACGTGTCGGCCCCGGGCTTGACGACCTTCCCGCAGACCTTGCAATGGCGATGGTCCCCTTCGATCGGCATCGCGACGCCGCGAACAGCACGGGGCCGCTTATCACGGGTGGCCCTGGCCGGGCCCGACCGTCCCGCTTAGGCCGTGCGGCGGACCCGACGACGGGGCTCGCTCCGACCCGCTTCCTCGCTGAGCTCCGGGTCCATCGGGTTCGGAGGGTCGCTGGCGAACGGGGAGCGGTCCCCCGCGGGCTCCCCGGGGGCCGACGCCAGGCTCGGAGGCCGGGTCCGCCGGGCGGTCCGGTGGGTCGACGGGCTCGCGGGGCTCGGGAAGGCGCCGATCTCGCCGGGGTACTGCCGCAGGAAGTTCAGCCAGATCCGTCCGTGGCTCTGGACGGCGGTCTCCAGCCGGTCGCGCAGGTCGCTGGTCTCGCGGACGAACGCCTCCTCCGCGCGGTGCACCTCCTCGAGGAGCTCCTTGCGGACGGCGACCAGGCGGGCCTCGGAGGCCTTCGACCGGACGTCCATCTCGTGCTCGCTGAGCTTCAGCCAGGTCTGGCGGACGATCGGCACGACGTGGTCGTTGACGATCGCCATCCGGCGCTCGAGATCGGCGAGCTCCTCGCGGAGCCGGGCCTCGACGACGGTGAGTTCGCCCTCGCGGGCCGCGATCTGCTCCTCGAGCGCGCCGAGGCGGGCGACCGCCGCGTCGCTGTCGGCGTGCAGCCGGCTCTCGGCGTCGGCGAGGGTCCGGGCGAACGCCTCCTGGGCGTCGGCCCGCGAGCCCTCGAGCGCCCGGGAGATGCGGCGCTCGACGTCCGCGTCGAACTCGGGGGAGCGCAACGTGTCGGCGACGGTCCGGCCGAACGCCTGCTGGGTCTCGAGGCGCACCCCGTCGACCGCCCGGGAGATACGGTTCTCCAGGTCCGCGTCGAACTCCGGCGCCCGCAACGCGCCGGCGATCGAGCCTTCCAGCTCGGCCTTGAGGCGCGCGAGGAGCTCGACGTACTTCTCCTGCTCGGCGGTCTGGGTCTCCCGGACCGTCTGCTCGACGAACGACTGCATCCGCACCTGCAGGCCGGCGAGGGCGGCGCGGTGGGCCTCGTTGATCTCGGCGAGCCGGGCGTCGCGCTCCAGGGCGAGGCGCCGCTCGACGTGGGCGACACGATCGTCGGTGGAGGCGGCGAGCCGTTGCGCTTCGCCCCCGAGGGCGGCGCGAAGCTCCTCCTCGAGGTCCTTCGTGCGGCCGTCGACGAGGATCGCCACGCGCTGCTCGAGCTCGCGCGCCTCCTTCGTCCGCCGCTCCTCGCCCTCGGAGCTGCGGCTCTCGAGGAGCTCGCGGACCCGGCCCTCGATCCCCTCCCGGAGGGCGGTCCCCTGCTCCTTCGCCTCGAGCAGCTCGAGGTCGAGCTGGGCGACGAGCGCGGAGCGCAGGTCCTCCTCGGACTTCGCGTTCCGGGCCGCCAGCTCCTCGGAGAACTCCTTGAGATCGCGCCGGAACCGCTCGGCCCAGCCCTCCGCCGTCGCCCGGACGGCGTCGGCGACCCTCCGCTCGATCTCGGCGAGCTTCGGGTCGACCTTGGAGGCGAGCTTCGCGTCGAGCTCCGGCCCCAACGTCGTCGCCGTCGTCACCGGCCGCTGCTCGACGCTGGCCAGGCGGTCGGCGAGCTCGGCGCGCACGGACTCCGCGGCCTTCGCGGCGGCCCCGGACGCCTCCTTCAGTCGAGCGTCCAGCGCGAGCGTCCACCGCCGCTCGAGGTCCCGCACCGCCAGGGAGAGCCGCGCGTCGAGCAGCCCGCGGTCGGCGGCGCTCGGCACGAGCCCGCTCAGCCGCTCGCCCGGACGGCTCGCCCCGACCAGCGGCGGCGCGGACGGGGCCGCGGCGACGCCGGCGGCCCTGAGGGCGGACGGATC
>JASIDM010000050.1 GCA_030044695.1 Thermoplasmata archaeon | reverse complement strand
CCGATCGTGCCCGTGGGGGCGATCACGGAGATCTGGGCGTTGCGGTACCCCCACAGCTCGCCGGAGCGGACCGTCGCCTGCCAGCTCTCCGCCGCGAGACGGGCGAGCGGGGCGATCCGCGCGTCGGAGGAGGCGAGCCGCTCGGCGGCCCGGGCGTGCTTGCCCATCACCCGCAGCATCGGGGCGCGGTTCTTCTCGAACCCCGCGAACGGTCCCATCCGTCGGGCGACCTCGCTGGAGAGGCGGTACCCCTCCGCGGAGAGGACCGCCGAGATCGCGCCGGCGAGGGTCCGGCCGGCGTCCGAGTCGTAGGCGAGGCCGAAGTGCATGACGAGGGCGCCGAGGTTGGCGTAGCCGAGCCCGAGCGGACGATAGTCGTGGGAGTTCTGGGCGATGGCGGCGGTCGGGTAGCTCGACGCGTCGACGACGACCTCCATGGCGAGGATCATCGTGCGGACGGCGCGGACGAACGTCCCGGCGTCGAACGTCCCGTCCTCCCGGAGGAACTTCATCAGGTTCAGCGACGCGAGGTTGCAGGCCGAGTCGTCGAGGAACAGGTACTCGCTGCAGGGGTTCGACGCGTTGATCCGGCCGGAGTTCGGGCAGGTGTGCCAGTCGTTGGTGATGTCGTCGAACTGCACGCCGGGGTCCCCGCAGCGCCAGGCGGCGACGGCGAGCTTGCGCCAGAGGTCGCGCGCGCGGTAGGTCTCCGCGACGGCGTGGTCGGTCCGCTGGTACGTCGCCCACGGCCCGTCCCGCGCGACGGCGTCCATGAACGCGTCCGGGATCCTCACGGAGTGGTTGGCGTTCTGGTAGGCGATCGAGGCGTACGCCGAGTCCGGGTCGGTGCCGTCGAAGTTCGCCGAGTAGCCCTCGCGGATCAGGGCGAGCGCCTTGTCCTCCTCCTTGACCTTGGAGTCGATGAAGTCGACGATGTCCGGGTGGTCCATGTTGAGGATCACCATCTTCGCCGCGCGGCGGGTCGTGCCGCCGCTCTTGATCACGCCGGCCATCGCGTCGAACGCCCGCATGAACGACACCGGCCCGGAGGCGATCCCCCCGCCGGCGAGCCGTTCGTGGCTCCCGCGCAGGGCCGACAGGTTCGTGCCGGTCCCGCTCCCGCCCTTGAACAGGCGGCCCTCGCTCGTCGCGAGCGCCAGGATCGAGTCCATGTCGTCCTGCACGGACTGGATGAAGCAGGCCGAGCACTGGGGGGGGTCCCGGACGCCGACGTTGAACCAGACGGGGCTGTTGAACGCCGCCATCTGCTGCACCATGAGGTAGCTCAGGCTCTCCTCGAACGTCGTCCCCTCCTCGGCGGTGTCGAGGTAGCCGAGGGCGACCGCCTGCTGCGCGATCCAGTGGCAGACGCGACGGATCATCCCGTCGATCGACGTCTCCCGCCGACCGCCGATGATGCGGAAGTACTTCGACGCGGCGATGTTGACGCTCGTCTCCGACCAGGGCGCCGGCGCGTGGATCCCCTTCTGCTCGAAGATCACCTTGCCGTCGGCGCTCTTGATCGTCGCGTCGTGGGTCCGCCATTCCACGGTGTCGAACGCCGTCTTGCCCGTCGGCACGAGCCGGGGGACCTCGATCGGGTCGCGGCCGGGACGGGACGGGGCGCGGCCGATCGCCCCCTCGTCCGGGACCGGGCGCTTCTTTGCGGCTGCCATCGTGCGATCTCCTGGAGTGGCTGGACCGCGCTCGCTCCCCGATGTCCTAGGCCCGACCGGGTCCTAAGCCGTTGGGGGCCGGGGGTCGAAACGCCCTCGAGAATCGGGCGTTTCGGGCCGAACGACTCCAGGACGGAACGGGGACGGCGAAGAGCAGAGCACGCGGAAAACCCTCCGGGGCGGCGCTACCACGCTCCGGTATATCTGGCCTCGGTCCGAAACGCGAACGACGCGGGCGACGACGGCGACGCGAGGCACCGTATCCGTTCCTTCGTAAGCCCCGGAGCGCGCCGGCGCTCCGACGCCCGGCCGGGCCCGACGGATCGACGGCCGCGGCCCGCCTACCGAGCGCTCCGCGCGACCGGGGGCGGCAGCGGGAGGACCCGCATCGTGCACGGCATCAGGACGCCGCAGTCCCCGCAGAACAGACCCTCCTCGGCGACCCACAGGAACGCCCCGCAGCGATCGCATCGCCGAGGGTCCCCCGAGTCGTTGCGGCACGTCACGGTGATCTCCCCGGTTCGGGCACGAACGGAAAGGAAGGGAACGGGTTGGAGCGCCCCGGCGGTCGGTGCGGCCGCGCGGGGCCTCGTTCGAAGGGGACCGGTCGCGTCCGCTTCAGGCGTTCTTCATCCGGGCGCGCGAGATGAAGCCCTTCTTGTCGAGGAAGTACATGTAGCCGTCCGCGCGGGAGATCTTCTCCGTGCCGACGCGAGCCTTCCTCCCGGACTTGTTGAGCTTCGTGGGGGTCTTCCACAGGTACCCGTCCTTGCCGAGATAGTACAGGTAACCCTTCTCTCGCTTGACCTGCTCCTTGCCTACACGCTCCGCCATGGCTGTCCTCGGCCGGCGGCAGGAGAGCCCCTCTATTTGAACATGCTGACGGAGTCACGCCGAAGAAACCGGTTTTCCCTGACGTAAAATGACGCTCGGACGGAGACTGAACCGGTACCCGAGCTCGGCGGTCGAGCGGACCGGGAAGACGCTGAGGTCCGCCGACCGCCCGGCCTCGATCGTGCCGGCGTCCCCGAGCCCGAGCGCGTGGGCCGCGTTCACCGTCGCGGCCGTGAGCGCCTCCGCCGGGCGGAGCCGGCCCGCGTGGACGGCGGCCGCGAGCACCGCCGGGATCTCCTCGACCCAGGTCGCGGGGGAACAGTCGCTGCCGAGGGCGACCGCGACCCCGGCGTCGACCAGCTCGCGCGCGGGGCTGCGGCGCGTCGTCGAGGACGCGAAGGCAGTGACGGGGAGGACGACGGCGGTCACCCCCGCGGCCGAGAGCCGGCGCCGGTCCCGCGCGGGGGTCCGCAGCAGGTGGTCGGCGCTCGTGGCGCCGAGGGCGGCGGCCAGGCGCGCTCCGCCGTAGGCGGCGAACTCGTCGGCGTGGAGCTTCAGCCCCAACCCGAGCGCCCGGGCCGCTCGAAGGATCCTCGCCGACTGTCGGAGCGTGAAGAACCCCGGCTCGCAGAAGACGTCGCAGAACCGGGCCAGGCGGGCCCGCGCGACGGCCGGCAGGGTCCGACGCACGATCTCGTCGACGTAGGTCTCCGGTCGCCGGATCCGCTCCGGCGGCACCGCGTGGGCACCGAGGTAGGTCGGGACCAGCCGAAGGCCCGTCCGCCGCGCCAGCCGCGGGATGAGGCGCAGCAGCCGCAGCTCTCCGGCGTGGTCGAGGGCGTAGCCGCTCTTCACCTCGACCGTGGTCGTGCCGGCCAAGGCCATCCGTCGCAGGCGCGCGCCGGTCTCCTCGAGCAGCCGCGCGTCGGAGGCCCGACGGGTGGCGCGGACGGTGGCGAGGAGCCCGCCACCGTGCTGCGCGATCTGGCGGTAGCTCGCTCCGGCGGCCTTGAGGGCGATCTCGCCGCTCCGGTCCCCCGCGAAGAGGGCATGAGTGTGCGCATCCACGAACCCCGGGACCGCGGTCCCCCCGTCGCCCGGAACGAGCCGGGCCCCGGCACGGAGGCGGACGTCGCGGCGGAGCCGCCGCTCCGGGCCCACCCAGACGATCCGGCCGCGGTCGATGGCGACCGCTCCGCCGTCCACGATCGCGAGATCGGCCATCGCCTCGCCGACCCTCGGCACGGGGCCCCGGGCGAGCGTCGCGACCTCGGCAAGGTCCCGGAGGACGACGTCGGCCCGGATCATCTCAGGGCTGGCGGATCAGGTGGTCGAGGAGATCGCGCGCGGCCGTCGTCCCGGCG
>JASIDM010000049.1 GCA_030044695.1 Thermoplasmata archaeon | reverse complement strand
CGTAGAGCGGCTTCAGCTCCGGCAGGAGCGCCCCGAACGCTCCGGCGGCGCCGTCGACATGGAACCAGAGGCCCCGGGCCCGGCAGATGTCGGCGATCTCCCCGAGGGGATCGACGGCGCCGACGTTGATCGAACCGGCCTGGCCGACCACGCAGAACGGTCGGTCCCCCCGGGCCTCGTCCTCGCGGACGAGGCGGTCGAGGGCCGCGGGATCCATCGTGTAGTCGTCGCGCGACGGCACCGGCCGTACCGCCCGGCGACCGAGGTTCAGCAGCTCGGCGGCCCGGCGGATCGTGACGTGCCCCTCGTGGTCGGAGAGGTAGACGAGGAACCGCCCGCGCCGAAGGGGAGATTGGAGCCCCTCGTCAGCGAGGTCGTACGGGCTCCGCTGGCGGAGGGCGACCTGGAGGGCCGCGTGGTTGGCCGCCATCCCGCCGCTCGTCAGCAGGCCTCCCGCGGACGGGGGAAGGCCGATCATCTCGGCCATCCACCGGACCACGCGGCGCTCGATCTCCGTCTCGGCCGGCGCCATCCGCCAGTCCGCCACGTTGGGGTCCTGTCCGGAGGCGAGCGCGTCGGCGAGCGCTCCGACCTGCAGCCCCGAGCCTTGAACGTACCCGAAGAACCGAGGGGACCCCAGGTGGCCCGAGTACGGAACGACCTGGTCCCTCCATCGGCGCAGGAGCCGTTCCAGCGGGACCCCTCGTCGCGGGAGCGGCTCGTCGAAGATCCGTCGGACCGTCGCCGGGCTCGCCCGGGGAACGATCGGCCGGCGGTCGAGCGTACCGTAGTACGCCGCCAGGAGGTCGACCGTGCGATGGCCGATCCGCCGGAACGCGGCCGGAGGGAGATCGACCGACCGCGGGGCATCGGCCGACCGGGACCGGCGCCGGGCGCCCCGGCGGGGCGCCGAACGCCGGGACGGTCCTCCTCGACGTCGGGGCATCGGACGCGGTCAGGTCCGCCGAGATATCTTAGGGACGGTCGGCCGGGACCGCTACGGCAGGTAGTCGCGGGGGAGCGTCTTCAGCTCGCGGAACGTCTCGCCGGCGACGGCGACGAAGTGGTCGACGTCCTTGTCGGTGTGGGCGCTCGAGAAGGTGATCCGCTCGTAGTTGTCCGGGTGGATGTAGATCCCCCGGTCCAGGAGCAACTGGTGGTGCCGTAGGTAGAGGTTCCAGTCGATCTGCAGCGCCTCTCGATAGTTGGCGATCTTCTTGCGGCGGGTGAAGAAGAACTGGAGCATCCCCGGCACCGACTGGACCAGGACGTTGACCTTGGCGTCCCGCGCGGCCTGCTCCAGCCCCTTCTCCAGGCGCTCGGTGAGGTGGGCGAGCCGGGCGTACAGCTCGGCGCCCCCCCGGTGGAGGATCTTGAGGTTCGCGAGGGTCCCGGCCATCGAGACGTTGTTCGCGAAGTACGTCCCGCCGAAGCTGATCCGACCCGGCGCGATCATGTCCATGTACTCCGCCTTGCCCGAGACGGCGGAGACCGGGACCCCGCCGCCGAGCGCCTTCGCCCAGCAGGAGAGGTCCGGCTCCACGCCGTAGAGCTGCTGGGCGCCCCCGGGGGCGACACGGAACCCCGTGAAGACCTCGTCGAAGATCACCAGCATCTCGTTCTGGTGGGCGATCTCGACCAGCCGCTTCAGGAACTCCGGGGCGGGCGGGATCACCCCCGCGTTCGCCATCACCGGTTCGAGGATCACCGCGGCGAGGCGGTCCCGGTAGCGCCGGACCATCCGCTCGAAGGCGGGCAGGGAGTTGTACGGCGCGACCAGGACGTAGTCGGTCACCCCGGGCGGGATCCCCGCCGAGTTCGGCAGGGGTCGCGGATACTCGTCCAGGCCGGAGACGACCGGGGGCGCCTCGGCGCTGATCAGGGCGAGGTCGTGCTGGCCGTGGTAGTGGCCCTCGAACTTGAGGATCGCGTCCTTGCCCGTCACGGCCCGCGCGATCCGGATCGCGTTCATCGTCGCGTCGGAGCCGTTCGAGCAGAACGCGACGCGCTGGGCGTTGGGGACGAGCCGCTGGAACAGCTTCGCGACGTCGATCTCGAGGGACGTCGGGCTCGCGAAGTGCAGTCCGAAGCCGATCGCCTCCTGGATCGCGCGGACCTGCTCGCTGGGGGCGTGACCGTTGATCAGCACCCCGTAGGCGAGGTTGAAGTCGAGGTACTCGTTGTCGTCCTCGTCCCAGATCCGCGCCCCCTTGCCCCGGACGATGAATGGCGGGACCGGGTCGTAGGAGGCGACCCGGATCACCGAGCTCGACGCGTTCGGGATCCGCTCCTTGCCCTCGGCGAACAGCTTGGCGCTCTTCCTGAGCTTCGGGACCAGGCGGGCGATCGGGATCGGCAGCGGCTCCGGCTCGGCGGAGGGGGTCGGCTCGGCCGACCCCTCCTTCCGGGCCGCCGTCGGCTCTCCCGCCGCGGGCGCGGTGGGGGGAGCGGTCTTGGACGAATCGGAGGCCCCTTCGGCCTTCAGCCGTGTCGGGGCCCGTTCGCCGGGGACCTGCGTCGGCGACGGTAGCGGGGCGATGTCAGGGTCCGCCATGTCGAACGCATCTCCGGCGGGTCGTTGACCCCGGGATGCGTATATATAGCTGCTCGGGCGCGCGCGGCGCCGGACGAGAGAGAACCCCGCCGGGAACGGCCCCGGCGCACGTGCCGGGGTATCAGGCGCTCCCGATCCCAGGGTCCGGCAGCGCGGCCTCGTCGGGGACGATCGTCGTGACGATCCCCCTCCGGGCGAGCTCCCGGCGGAACGGGGCCGGGGGGACGCACCGCTCCGGCGGGAGGACCCCCTCGCCGGTCAGCTCCCCCCGCGCGATCATCTCGGCGCCGACGGCCCCCGCGGTCCCGACGGCGTACTCCGTCGCGGCAAGGTGCCAGTCCGGCCAGGGCGGGAACCGGGCGATGGCGTGTCGGACCGCCGGACGGTCGTGCTCGGAGCCCCGCAGCTCGATGTCCAGCACCTCCCAGTCGGCGACCGGCGATCCCGCGGGCGGCCCGAGCAGTCCCTCCCGCCGCAACAGGGCCTGGGTGAACTCGCGGGGGACCACCGGGGTGCCGTGCA
>JASIDM010000048.1 GCA_030044695.1 Thermoplasmata archaeon | reverse complement strand
GACGAGCCCTCGCCCCGCTCGTCGACGGAGCTCGGTAGCGGGATGCGGAGCGCGTTGTACCAGTCGAGCGAGGGCCCGAGGCTCCGGGTGAACCCGAGTCCCTGGTAGAGCCGGACGGCGGGCCGGTTCCCCTCGGTGACGTTCAGGTAGATGCGGTCCGCTCCGGCGTCCCGGACGGAGCGGACGGCGGTCCCGAGCAGCCGACGCGCGATCCCGGTACCCTGGAGCCGGGGTTCGACAGCGACGTCCGCGATGAGGGCTCCGTCGTCGGTCCGGACGGTCAGGACGAGGCCGACGATCTCGCCGTCCCGTTCGGCGACCCAGGAGCCCGCGTCCAGGAGCTCACCCCAACGCCCGTCCAGGATCTCCCGGACCGCCCGAAGCGCGTCGAGCTCCTCGTCCTCGACCTCGAGGAACAGGTACCGGTCGAGCGACCGGCGATAGGCCCGCCGGTGGACTCCGGCGAGCGACGCCAGATCGTCGCGGGTCGCGGGACGTTGCCGTTCGTCCCCCGCGTCCGGCGGCCTCGGGCGGGCGCGGGTGGGTTCCCAGGTCATCTCGCTCCGGGAGAACCGCCGGTACCCTCGGGGGGTCAGCACGGCCTCCTCCACCGTCGAAGCCAACCCGGCGAGAGGGCCGGGGAGGAAGACGACCGGGCCGATCTCACCCTCGACCGAGGTGAGCAGCTCGCCGTACCGTTCCGGGGCGGCGCCTTCGGCGGCCGAGTACAGGAGACGGACGGCGAGGCCCAGCGGACCGCCGGGCGACCAGCAGACGAGCCCCAGCGGTCGGTCGGCGTCGACCCAGAGACGGCCCTCGATCGATCCCTCGGCGAGCCGGCGTTCGAACGCCTCGGCCCACGCGGGCGGTTCCCGTCCCTCCCCACCCCGGACGGCGAGGGCTCGGCGCGCGAACCGCCGAGCCGTCTCCGGGTCCGAGCTTAGGGGCGACAGCGCCGTCGTCACGGCGTCGCACCGGTCGGGGCGGGATAAGCCACCGGGGAGACGCTAGCGTCGCGACGGCTTGACGCGGGGCTTCATAGGTCCCGCCGGATGACGCCGGAGGAGGGAACGGCATGCGGTCGCTCGAGGAACTCGCGGCGGAACTGGGCTTGGGTCCCGAGGAGATCGCTCCGGCCGGCGCCGGAGCGGGAAAGGTCTCGGTCGCCGCGGTGCGCGCCCGCGCGAATCGCCCCCGACGCGGCAAGCTCGTTCTGGTCACGGCGATGACCCCGACCCGTCACGGCGAGGGGAAGACGGTGACGACGATCGGTCTCGCCGATGGTCTCCGCCGGACCGGCGTGCACGCCATCGCGTGCCTTCGCCAGCCGTCGCTGGGACCGGTCTTCGGCGTGAAGGGCGGGGCCACGGGAGGCGGCCGCGCGACGGTCGAACCCGCGACCGAGATCAACTTCGGCTTCACCGGCGACATCCACAACGTCGCCGCGGCCCACGACCTTCTGGCCGCCGTCGCCGACAACCACGTCTACCACGGCAACGCGCTCGGCCTCGACCCGGCCCGATCGCTGTGGGGCCGGACGATGGACGTGGAGGACCGGGCGCTCCGGCACGTGACGATCGGCGAAGGGATCGCCAAGCAGACCGCTTACCCGAGCTCGTTCCTGATCACGGCCGCCTCGGAGGTGATGGCGATCCTCGCCCTCGCCCGGGACTACCGTGACCTGAAGGAGCGACTCGACCGGATCCTGGTCGGCGTCACGGCGGACGGTCGCCCCGTCCGGGCGAAGGACCTGCGGGCCGGGGGGGCGATGGCCGCGCTGCTGCGCCACGCCCTCGAGCCGAACCTCGTCCAGACCGCCGAAGGCACCCCCGCGCTGATCCACGCCGGGCCGTTCGGTAACATCGCCCACGGGACGTGCAGCCGGCTCGCGATCGAGCTCGCCCTCGCCACCGCCGACTACGCCGTCGTGGAGGCCGGCTTCGCCACGGAGCTCGGCGCGGAGAAGTTCGTCGACATCGTGACGCCGACCTTGGGGGTCGACGTCGACGCCGCGGTGCTCGTGGTCAGCCAGCGCGGTCTGCGGGTGCAGGGGGGCGCCGCGGACGCCGACTCGGGCCGCCCGGCCCCGGCGGCGCTCCGCGAGGGTCTCGCCAACCTCGAGCAGCACCTGCAGAACCTCGCCGCGCTGGGTCCCCCGGCCGTCGTCGCGCTGAACCGCTTTCCCGGTGACTCCGCGGAGGAGGGCGAGATCCTCCGCGAGTTCTGCCGCCGCAAGAACGTGGAGGTGGTCGACGCTAGAGGGTTCGAACAGGGCGGGGCGGGCATGACGGAGCTGGCCCAAGCGGCGATGCGGGCAGCGACGCTCGGGCGCACGAGCCATCCGCTCTGCCCGTCCGGGACCCCTCCGCTCCGGCAGGCGGAGCTGATCGCGACCCGCCTCTACGGGGCGGACGGCCTCGACGAGAGCCCGGACGCGAAGGCGGGCCGCGAGCGCCTCGAGGCGATCGGGGAGACCACGGGGCCCGTGTGCATGGCCAAGACCCCGCTCTCCCTCTCGGACGATGCGCGCCGGCTGAACCGCCCGAAGGGCTACCGCGCGACCGTCCGACGGTACACGAGGTCCGCGGGAGCCGGGTTCACCGTCGTGTATCTGGGAGCGATCGAGACGATGCCCGGACTTCCCGCCCATCCCGCGTCGGACGACATCGACATCACCGCGGATGGCACGATCACCGGCTTGAAGTGAGCGGGCCCGGGGTCCTCGGCGCCGCCCCGTCCGCACCGGTGCTGACGGGCTCGCACGGCGCGCGTGACCGCGCCGCCAGGGCCGAGGAGCGGCGCTAACGCACCCAGCTCCTCGGCGAAGCGTCACGTACGGCGCCGTTCGGAACGACGGTCGCCTCTTGGAGCGCCGTTATCGCCCTCACCGCGGTCGGTGCGCCGATGTCGAACGACCGGGTGCTCACCTGGTTGCTGGAGCCGGAGCAACCCGCGATCCGCTACCTCGCGCTGACGCAGCTGCAAGGGCGCAAGGGAACGGACCCGGAGGTCCGGAAGGCTCGCGCTCGGATCCCCACCGTGGGGTGGGCCGCGGAGATCCTGAAGCGGAGGAATCCCGCCGGTTGGTGGGCCAAGGAGCGGACGCGGCTGGAGCCGCGGTTCGACGGGACGAACTGGAACCTGGTCGCGCTGGCCGACCTCGGCGTCACCCGGGAGCTCCCCGCGGTCCAGGCCTCCTGCGAGTACTGGATGGCGAACTCCCCCCTCCAGGGAGGCGGCGTCGGCGGGCTGGGGAACGGGAAGGGTCACCACTGCTACACGGCCAACATGGCCCGCGCCCTGATCCGGTTCGGCTACGCCGACGACCCGAGGGTCCGTCGGACGATGGAGTTCCTCGTCCGGACGGCGCACCCGAAGGGCGGGTGGACGTGTCGCTGGAACCGGGACAGTCCCGCTCCCGGCCGGACCCTGGACGCCTGGGAGGGGCTCGGCGCGTTCGCCGCCTATCCGAGGGAGCTCTGGAGCCGAACGATGGCGGCGTGCGTCGAGCGGGGGGCCGAGTACTTCCTCGAGCGCGAGCTGCACCGGCAGGGGGACCGGTACGAGCCGTGGTACCGGTTCCACTGGCCCACGCACTACTACTACGACCTCCTCGTGGGCCTCGATTGCCTGACAGCCCTGGGGTACGGCAAGGACCCCCGTCTCGACTTCGCCCTCCGCCTCCTGCGGTCGAAGCGACGCCCGGACGGGCGCTGGAACCTCGATGCGGTCCAGACGGACCCCGACGAAGAGGGCGCCCGCTGGTTCGCCGAACACCCCGAGAGGCGGCCGACGCCGCTCTCGTTCGAGAGCCCGGGTCGGCCGAGCAAGATGATCACCCTGCGCGCCCTCACCGTCCTGTCCCGCCTGAACTAGCGCGGAGGCCGCGGTCCGGCGCGCCGTCCGTGGCCCGGCGCGGGCGCCGGACCGCGTCGCTCGCGCACGGTCGTTCAGTCTATATACCGGGGGGAGGATATGTCAATCGTCAGACAAAGCGAGCAATATTGTCTGACGACCATGGTCGACACGTCCGAGCGGGTCACCGTCCGCATCCCCGAGGAGCTCCTCGAGAAGCTCAAGCGGATCCAGGAGTCCAAGAGCACCGCGACGATCTCGGACACGATCCGCGAGGGCCTCGAGCAGTACGTCGAGCTCCATCTCCCCCCGCATCACATCCGCAAGGTCGTCGTCGAGCTCTCGCGCCGCGACAACAACCGGCTCGAGGAGTTCGTCCGGGAAGGGAACTCCGTCAGCGTCGACGATGCCGTGCGCTCGGCGGTGCGGGAGTACATCCGCAGCCGCATCGACCAGCTCGCCCCGACCCCTCGCCTCCATCGGCGGGAGGGCGACGCGGTCCCGGCCGAGGGCGCTCCGCCGCCGTAACCCCGCGGAGGGCCATGGCCGGCGACGCGCTCGACGACCCGCTCGGAGGGCTCGCCGTATCCCCCTCGATCGCGGTGGTCGGCCTCGGCGGTGCCGGAAGTGAGGCGGTCCAGGACCTGGTCGCCCTCGGCCTCCCCGGCGCCCGGGCGATCGCCGTCAACACGGACGCCATGCACCTCGGCCGGGTCGGGGTCGACGAGCGGATCCTCCTGGGCCGGCGGGAGCTCCAGGGTCGGGGGAGCGGCGGCGATCGGGCCGCCGTGCTGCGCGCCGCCGAGGAGAGCCGGGACGAGCTCGTCCGCCGCCTCAGCCGCTTCGAGATCGTGTTCCTCCTCGCCGGGCTCGGTGGGGGGACCGGGAGCGCGCTGCTCCCGTACCTCTCCAAGGAGCTGCGGGGCACGCCGACGCTCCCCGTGCCGATC
This sequence comes from Thermoplasmata archaeon, assembly GCA_030044695.1. Classification (GTDB taxonomy): domain Archaea; phylum Thermoplasmatota; class Thermoplasmata; order Lutacidiplasmatales; family UBA184; genus Lutacidiplasma. The sequence goes on along the minus strand of JASIDM010000048.1, from coordinate 894 downwards.
GTCTTCCTGCCGTTCCACCTCGAGCTCGAGTCCAACCCCACGCGCCGGGAGAACGTCGACGGTTCGGTCGCCGAGCTGGAAGAGCTGGGCGGGCTCCTGCTCGCGCTGGCGAACGAGAAGCTGCGCCGGTTCGACTCCCTCCCGGTGAACCGGGTGTTCCGGGTGCGCAACGCCTACCTCCACGGCCTGATCGCGAGCCTGGTCGACATGGTCGACCACCCGTCCCAGCTCAACGTCGACCTCGCCAGCCTGAAGGGCCACCTCCGGCAGTCCGGCCTCTCGACCCTCATCATCGGCGAGGAGCACATCTCCGAGCCCGGCCGGCTCGTGCACCAGGCCCTGGCGGACTCGATGCTCGACTTCCGCCTGCCCGAGCACCCGTCCGCCCTGGTGCACCTCGAGGGCGGCACGAACCTCACGCTGCAGACGATCGACGAGGTCCTGCGGGAGGTGCGCGACCGCCTCCGCGAGCCGACGCGACTGGTCCTGGGCACGCGGATCCGGCCCGAGCCACGGGAAGTGCTGCGGCTCACCGCCGTCCTCGGCGGCCTGCGGCCCCGCACGGTCCGGGAGGCGCTGCGCCCGCCCAAGCCCGTCCCCGCCGTGTGAGGCGGGGCGACCCCAGGCTTCGGCCGGTTCGCGGACCCGACTAGGGCCCCACCTCGGTGAGCGTGGCCCCGGCGGTCAGGAGGGTCAGGCCCGGCTCGGCCGCCGCCAGCAGCTCGACCTCGTCCTCGAGGTTCGCCGAACGGAACCCCACGGACACGGTGGCCGGGGTCCCCGGCGCCGTGGCGTTCAGGTGGACCGTGGTGGTGCCGAGCACCACGGCGCCGTTCTGGGCGGTCGTCGTGATGTTCAGCTCCGTGGCCGCGCTCGCCGTGTACTCCACCGACC
>JASIDM010000047.1 GCA_030044695.1 Thermoplasmata archaeon | reverse complement strand
CGTGCTGCTGCTGGTCTCGCTGTACGCCTACACCTCGAACTGGCCGCCGGTGTACGTCGTCGAGTCCAACAGCATGCAGCACGGCGCCGGCGACCACCTCGGCGTGATCAACGCGGGCGACATCGTCCTGGCGCAGAAGGCGTCGCTCGGCTCGATCATCACCTACATCGACGCCATCCGCACCGGTTTCTCGACGTACGGCTCGTTAGGGGACGTCCTGATCTACGAGCCGAACGGCTCCGGCGCCGCGACCCCGATCATCCACCGGGCGATCCTCTACCTCGAGTACGACAGCTCGAACTCCACGTACACTGCCGTCGGTCTCGCCGGGCTCTCCTGCGGTTCCGGGGGCGATCACGTGTACTACAGTCCCGACACGCCCGGCGATTGTGGGACCTCGGGGCTTTCCGTCGTCGACACCCTCGACCTGTACAACGTCGGGGGCCGCACGGTGGTCATCGACTTCTCGCGGACCTCCGATCTCGGCGACCACTCCGGGTTCCTCACGCTCGGCGACAACAACAGCTACGCCGACCAGCTCCCGGCGAACGACGGGCCGATCCCCCTCAGCACGCTGGTCGAGGCCGGCTGGGTCGTGGGGGTGGCCCGCGGGATGATCCCCTGGTTCGGAGCGGTAAAGCTCCTGCTCGACGGTAACGCCGGCAAGGTCCCGACGGCCTCCTGGGAGTACCTCGGCCTCACCGTCGCCGGGGCGATCTTCGCCGCGGCAGGGATCCATCTGCTCCTCCGACGCCGCCACGAGGCGGTCCGCAAGCGTCGGCCTCGGGAGGAGACCGACGAGGACGAGGAGGAGGCCGAGCCGGCGCCGAAGTCCAAGCGGTCCGCCCGGGGCGTGCGGGCGTGGACGCCGGCCGCCGAGCCTCCCGCGGAGGCGGACGGGGCGACGTCCCGGGCCCCTTCCCGCAACGCCTACGAGGCCCGACGTCGGCGCCACTTCGTCTCCTCCCGCGAGGACCGACCTTGGCGACGGCACAACAAGGAGCACGCCTCCGCCGAGGACCGAGAGCCGCCGGAGCCGAACCCGTAGTCCCGGGAGAGGCCGGCTTTAACCGCCGGGTCGGCTAGGCCGTCACCTCGGGCGATGCACGTCATCGGCGGGAGCGCCTCGACGGCGCTCGCGGAACGGATCTCGCGGGAGCTCGGCAACGCGCCGTTCGGCATCCCGTTCACCAAGCGGTTCCCCGACGGGGAGCTGTACCTTCGGGTCGGGGGCCGGCTCGAGGGCGACGACGTCGTCGTCGTGCAATCGACCCGGACGGACCAGGACCTGCTGGAGCTGCTGCTGCTCGAGGACGCCGTCCGCGAGGCGGGGGCGCGACGGACGCTGGTCGTCGTGCCGTACTTCGCCTACGCCCGGCAGGACCGCCGGTTCTTCCCGGGGGAACCGGTGAGCGCCCGGACGCTCTGCCGGCACGTGGAGCTGGACGCCGACGCGGTCGTCACCGTCGACCTGCACTCCTCGCAGACCCTCACCCACTTCTCCAAGCCGGCGTTCGAGGCGAGCGGCATCCCGGCGCTGGCCCGGCTCCTCAAGGAGCGGCCGGTCGACCTCCTCGTCTCGCCGGACAAAGGCGGGATCGAGCGGGCGAAGCGGATGGCGCAGCTCCTCGACAAGCCCTGGTTCGCCCTCGAGAAGAAGCGGATCGACAGCGATCGCGTCGAGCTGAGCCTGCCGAGCCAGGGCGTGCCTCCCCTCGCGGCCAAGCACGTCGTCCTGCTCGACGACGTGATCACGACGGGGGGGACGATCGTCGAGGCGGCGCGGCTCCTCAAGCGCCAGGGCGTCGGAGCGGTCACCGCCGCCTGCACCCACGGGCTGTTCCTTCGGGACGCCTTCGAACGGATCAAGGCCGTCGTCGACGAGATCCTGTCGACGGACACGCTCCTCAACCCCGCCGAGAAGGGCTCGGTCGCCCCGGACGTCGCGCAGATCCTGCGGCGCGAGCTCCCGTCGTGAGCGCCCCCGCGCCCGAGGTGCGGCCCGCCCAGGGCGCGTCCCGGGCGACGCTGGAGGAGCTCCTCCAGCTCGTTCGCCGCGACCTGGCCCGGCGCGACGAGGATCCGAGCGGCGCCTGGGTCGAGGAGACGGCCACGGACCTCGCGCGGGGGTCCCGTCCCGGCTGGTACCTGCCCGGAACGGACGGCGGGGTCGCCTTCTTCGCGCTCCAGGGAGCGGCGGCGTTCGGCCACGTGCACGCCGCCGGTGGCCTCGCTCCCGCCCGCCGGCTCGCGCGCTGCGTGCGGGACCACCTTCCCCCGACCGCGGCGTCGCTGGACCTCGGGTTCAGCGGGCTCGTCGGGGAGGAGGAGCGCGCCCTCGCCACCGAGCTCGCCGAGGCGCCCGGATCGACCGTGATCGAGCGACGGGCCCTGGAGCGGCCGCTCGACGTGGCGGACGGACGGTTCCCGGACGATCCGCCGAGCGGGGTCGATCGGGTGCCGGTCTCCGCCGTCACCCTCGAGGCGCTCGCCGAGCTCGATCGCCGGGCGTTCTCGGAGTCCGTCGATCGCCTGCTCCTCGGCCGCGAGCCGGACGCCTACCGCCGGGCGATCGCGGCGATGCTCGACGGGCGTCTCGGCCGCTTCCTGGGCGAGGCGTCCGTGGCCCTGGTCGAGTCGGATCCGACGCGCCTCGTCGGGGCCGTGGTGAGCGCCGAACGCTCGGTCCGACGCGCGATCGTCCTCGACCTCGCCGTCGCGCCGGATCGCCGCCGGCGCGGCCTGGGCCGGTACCTCCTCGGATGGACCCTTCGGGCTCTCTGGGCCCTCGGCTACGAGAACGCCCGGCTCTGGGTCTCGCTGCAGAACACGGCGGCCGTCGAGCTGTACCGGGCGTTCGGGTTCCGTCCGGTCCTCGAGGCCGCGATCTACCGCTGGGACCGGCCGGCGTCGGCCGCGCAGCCGCACGTCGACCGGTAGGGGCAGTCCGCCGTCATCCAGGCCGGGCACGGCTCGAGAGCCTCCGGGCGATGCTCCGCGATCGCCCCGACGAGCGCCGTCGTCGCGTTGCGCCAGCTCTCCGCGACGGCCGCCGCCCCGCCGGCGAGCTCGAGGCGGAACACCTGCACCGACGGCTCTCCCGGGGCGGGGTTCTCGTGGGCGAGCAGAAGGCGCCCCTGGTCCCGGTCGGCGACCGCGCACCGATACCCGAGGTCGACGAGGTACTGCGGGAACCGCGCGCGCAGCTCCTCCGGCCCGACCCGGGTGCGGACCCGCGAGGCGCGGACGTGGCACGGGACGCCGCGCCACCCGAGCACCTCCTCCTCCGGGGCCGTAGGTCCGACCGGAAGGCGGGCGACCTCCCCGAGCGGCCCGCCCTCGAGCGCGGCGACGGTCTGCTCGTAGGCGTCCTGGGGGGCGCCGGCGGGCCGACCGGGGACGACGACGGACGGTCGCCCGACGGTCCGGTCGTAGTACGCCCGACGAGGGTGCAGTAGTTCGCGGAACCGATCGGGGGACCGTCGCGTGGGGGGACCTCCCTCCGCGAGGCGGCGTTCCCACCGCTGGGCGATCTCCGGGCAGGGGGTCCTTGCGAGCGGTTCCTCTTCGATCGGCGTCGACGGCTCCGTCTCGGCGCCATCGCAGTCGCAGACCCCTCCCGCGCGGAACTCGCAGCCGTGCTCGAACCAGGGACATCGAGGCAGCGGCCCCGGGCTGGCGCGCTCGATCGCCGTCCGGAGCTCGTCCCGTCGATGCAGGGCCTCGGCCAGGATCGCGGCGGGGTCGGGGAAAACGAGCTCGGTCACGGCGACCCGAGGAGGCTCCGGGTCCCGGAGCCCGAGCTGGGCGAGCCGGCCCCGGCCGGCTCCCGCGAGCGCGCAGTAGATCCCCAGCTGTTGGACCTGGTCGGGCCACGGCTCGGGCGTCGCCCCGTCCTCTCGGCCCGCGACGGTCTTGACCTCGACCGGTACGTCCGCCAGCAGATCGATACGGGCCGTCACGCCCTCCCGCCGGAGCCGGACCTCGAGCGCGCCCTCCGAGGCGACCAGGTCGCCCAGGCGTCGGTGCCAGGCTCGTCCCTGCTCCAGGCGGAGCTCGCGCTCCACGGGCACGGGCGCCGGGCCCCGGCGCCGTCGCCAGTAGGCCTTGCGCGGGGCGAGGAGGTCGGTCACGCTCAGGGCGCGGGGAGCCTCCGGCGGGGGCCGGCGCACGGCGAGCTCGTAGGCGAGCTGCGGTTCCTCGCGGACCGTGGCCGCGGCGAGCCAGGCGGGGGCCGCGGACCTGGTGCCGAGGTCCGTCATGGCCCCGAGGAGTCGAGCGCGAAGATAGCCGCGCGGACCAAGCCCTATGAGCGCCCCCGGCTCGCCGGGGCGTGACCGGCCGCGAAGCGAGACCGCTGGTCGTCGGCAGCGGGATCGCCGGGCTGTACGTCGCGCTGCGGCTGCGCGAGCTGGGCCTCCGGCCGACGATCGTCACGAAGGCCCGGCTCGAGGAGTCGAACACCCGCTACGCCCAGGGCGGGATCGCGGCCGCGATCGGGCCGGACGACTCGCCCGCGCGTCACCTGGCGGATACGGAGCGGGCCGGGGCCGGTCTTGTTGACCGGGCGGCGGCGCGGGTCCTCACGCGGGAGGCGCCGGCACGGATCGCGGACCTCGTCCGCTACGGCGTGCCGTTCGACACCGTCGAAGGCCGGATCGCGCTCGGTCGGGAGGCCGCGCACTCCCGGTCCCGGCTCCTGCATGCCGGCGGCGACGCCACGGGCTTTTCCCTCGAGGAGACGCTCAAGCATCGGCTGCTGGAGGCCGGGATCGAGGCGCGGGAGCGTGCGGTCCTCCGCGCCCTGCGCCCGGGGGACCGGAACGGCCCCGTGGCGGTCCTCTCCGCCCCGAACGGGACGGCCGTCGAGGTCGAGCCACCCCGGCCGGTGGTCCTCGCCACCGGGGGCGTCGGCAGCCTCTACCTCCAGAGCTCCAACCCCGCCGTCGCGACGGGCGAGGGGATCGCGATCGCCTTCCGGGCGGGGGCGCTCGTCGCCGACATGGAGTTCGTCCAGTTCCACCCGACGGCGTTCGCCCGGGAGGGGGCCCCGAGGTTCCTGATCACGGAGGCGTTGCGCGGCGAGGGGGCCGTGCTCCGCAACGCCGAGGGCGAGCGGTTCCTCGTCGGTCGCCACCCGGACGCCGAGCTGGCCCCTCGGGACGTCGTGACCCGCGCGATCCAGGAGGAGATCGCCCGCTCCGGGGAGCGATGGGTGTACCTGGACGCCACCGGGCTCCCGAGGGACCTCGTCTTCGCCCGCTTCCCCTCGGTCACGAGCTTCCTCCTGGCCCATGGCCTCGATCCGTCGCGCGAGAGGATCCCCGTGGCTCCGGTCGCCCACTACATGATCGGCGGCGTCGCGACCGACCTCGACGGACGCTCCTCGATCCCCGGGCTCTACGTCGTCGGCGAGGCGGCGGCGACCGGCGTGCACGGTGCGAACCGTCTCGGGAGCAACTCCCTGGTCGAGGGGCTGGTCTTCGGCGAACGGGCGGCGCGCGCGCTACGGCAGCGGAGCCCGGGCGGACCGCGGGACCCCCCGACGGTGATCTCCGTGCCGGGCCGGGCCGGCCTCGGCGCTCCGGAGGAGACGGGGCTCCTGGACGAGATCCGCTCCCGGCTCTGGGAGGAGGTCGGCATCGTCCGAACGGCCGGAGGGCTGAGGACCGCGCTCGCCCGGTTCGAGGAAATCGGGCAGCAGGTCGAGCCGGCACGGTCCGAGGCGCTGGCCGGCACGGTGGCGAACGCCGCGCTCGCGGCGGCCCTGATCGCCCGCGCGGCGCTCGCCCGGACGGAGAGCCGGGGCGTGCACTTCCGCACCGACCACCCCCGACCCCGACCGGCCTGGCGCCACCATCTCGGACTGCGGCGCGCGCGGCCCCCGGCCGGTCGCCGCTGAGCTCCGCCCAGGGTCACCGTTATCCTCGCGCGGCCGTCGGCCGACGCGTGGAGCTGGCGCTCTCCGACGACGAGCGCGCCCTGCGCGACGCGGCGCGGGCGGTCGTCCGCCGGGACGTCAGCCCGGTCGCCGAGCGGATGGACCGGGAGGACCGGTTCCCGACGGAGGTGTTCCGGCGTCTCGGCGAGCAGGGCCTGCTCGCGCCGACGCTGCCGACGGAGGTCGGCGGGCTCGGGCTCACGTACCGCGCCCAGGCGCTGATCCTCGAGGAGATCGCGCGGGCGAGCCCCGCCCTGGCGCTGAGCGTGGGGGCCCACTCCAACCTCTTCGCCGACAATGTCGCTCGGAACGGGACCCCCGAGCAGCGCCGTGCCGTCCTGCCCGAGATCGCCGCCGGACGCGCGATCGGCGCCCTCGCGCTCACCGAGCCGGACGCCGGCTCGGACGCCGTCGCGATCCGGACGCGGGCCGAGCGGCGCGGCGGGGAGTACGTCCTGAACGGCACGAAGCAGTTCATCACCAACGGTCCGATCGCCTCGACGTTGCTCGTCTACGCCAAGACCGCCCCCGAGCGGGGGGCCCGAGGGATCTCCGCCTTCCTCGTCCGCTCGAGCAGCCCCGGGTTCTCCGTCTCCCGCTCGCTGGACAAGATGGGGATGCGCGGCTCGCCGACCGGTGAGCTCGCCCTGCGGGACGTGCACGTGCCGGTGGCGGACCGCCTCGGCGAGGAGAACGACGGCGTTCGCATCATGATGGGCGGCCTCAACGTCGAGCGGGCGGTGCTCGCGGCGATCCCGGTCGGGATCCTGGC
>JASIDM010000046.1 GCA_030044695.1 Thermoplasmata archaeon | reverse complement strand
GCGTCGGCGGCCCGTGCGCAAGGGGTTATCCCGCCCGGCGGGGGTACCGGGTCGGGGGCGGCACGCATGGCGGCGCCCGCGGGGCCGACGGGGCAGCGCGCGGTGCTCCTCTACGCCGTGCTCGGGCTCGCCGTCGTCGCCGGCGTCGCGGCCGCGTTCCTGCTAGGGGCCTCCCCGGCGCCGCCGAAGCCCCAGGCCGGGGAGCTGATCATCTCCGCCCCGACGTACGTCTGGGGGATCCTGTTCCTCCTCCCGCTCGGCGCCGGCCTCGCCGCCCTCTTCTTCCGGAGGGCGACGGAGGGGTCGTTCAGCCCGCCCGCGAGGGCGCTGGTGATCATGGTCGTGATCCTGCTCCTCGGGGCCCTGTTCGTCTACGTCTACGGCCGGGCCGACGGTCCGGTCGGGCTCTCCGTCTCGATCGGGTCGAACAGCGGCACGGGCTCCGGCGTCCCGACGAACAACAGCTCGGCCCCGGCGAACGGGTCCGGGGGCGGATCCGGCAACGGCACCGTGCACGGGGCCGCGCTCGCGAGCTTCACGCTCAGCCCGTGGATCGTGCTCGTCGTCATCGCCGGGATCTCGGTCTGCCTCGTCGCGCTGTCGCTCCCGGGGGTCCTGTCCCGGGTCGTCGACCGACGTTCGCGACCCCGACCGCCGGATCGCGCCGAGGTCCGCTCGGCGCTCGTCGAGGCCGCCACGGCGCTCGACCGGGGCGAGGACCCGCGGGAGACCGTGATCCGCCTCTACGTCCGGCTCCTGATCGGCCTCGCCCCGCGCGTCGGTGACCTCTCCGTGCACACGCCCGAGGAGATCCGGCGCAACGACCTCGTCCGGCTGGGCGTCGGGGTCGCCGCCGCCGAGGTGCTCACGCGCCTGTTCGAGGAGGCCCGCTACTCGTCGCACCCGATCGGGCCGGACGAGGCGGGCCGCTTCCGGGAGGCGGTCCGCCAGGCCGAGCTGGACCTCGCGCCGGGCCGGGCGTCGTGAGCGCGCGCTTTCCCTGGTGGTGGGTCGTCCCGTCGGCGGGATTCGCGCTGCTCGCCGTGGCCAACGCGACGACGTACGCCGTGGCGGTCCCCGCCGCGACGGCGGCGGTCGCCCTCGCCGGGATCGCCGTCGCCGAGACCCTCGCCCGACTGCCTCGGCCGGCGGCCGCGCGGGCCGCGGCGCGTTCCCGGGCCGGGGCGGACGTGCGGAGCTGGCTGGGGGCCGGACGGGTCGGCCGGGAGGACCTGCTGCTGTTCCTGGACCGCATGGAGCGGCGGTCGACGCGTCCCGAGCTGCCGAACCGCGATCCGGCGGAGCTCGATCGGCTGCTCCGGCTCTCCCAGCGGGAGTTCCTGCGCTACCTGGCCGAGCAGCTGGTCCGGCTCGAAGGGGCCACGTGAGCGGCCCGGCTCCCCAACCCCCCGGGTTCCGCTGGACGGGACGGGCGTATCTTCTCGTGGGGGCGGGAGCGCTCCTGGTCGCCTCGGCCGTGGCGCTCCGCGCGCCCGTGGCCCTCTTCATCGCCCTGCCGATCCTCGTGGCGCCGTTCGCGGCGTCCGCGTTCGTCCCGCGTCCTGCCCCGTCCGTAGCGTTCTCCTGGGAGGCCGACGGCTCCGGCCAGGACGTCCGCGTGGCGGGGACGATCCGGGGACGGCCCGCGGGGACCGTCGCGAACCTGCTGACGCGGCCGAGCCCACCCGCCGGGGCGGCGGTGGTCGAGCCCCTCCGCCTGGAGCTCCGGGGCGAGGAGCTCCGCTTCTCGACGCGATGGCGCCTGCGCGAGCCGACGATGACGTTCGCCGAGCCCCCGCAGGTCCTCTGGCGGGACCCGCTCGGGCTGGCGGAGCAGCCCGTCGACGCGTCGGCGGCGGGGCTGTCGCTGCATCGGTTCCCCGCCGAGGTCCGGCGCCTGCGGACCCTGCGCCTCGACCGGACGATCGCCCTTCCCGGAGAGACCCGCTCGCGGTACCTCGGCCGGAGCGGCGAGTTCCACGGGATCCGGGACGCGTCGCCGTCCGAGCCGTGGGGCCGCATCAACTGGCGCGCCTCGGGCCGGCTCGGCCGCCTGGTCGCGAACGAGTACCAGACCGAGCTGACCGGCGATCTGGTGATCCTGCTCGACGAGCGGCCGGGGTCGGAGGACCGGGAGCTCGAGGAGCGGGTCCTCGGCCTCGGCCGCGCCGCCGCCTACGGGATCGCGGACGCCCTCCTGCGCAGCAAGGTCCGCGTCGGCTACGCCAGCTTCGGCGAGTTCCTCGAGGCCGTGCCGCTCTCCACGGGGCGGGGTCACCGGGTGCGCCTGCTGGACGCCATCGCACGGGGTCGGCTCGCCAGCGTCGCGGGCCCGGCCGAGCGCTGCGCCAACTCCCTGCGACGGTTCTTCCGACCCGGCCTCACCACGCTCGTCCTCTCGGCCTGGGACGGCGACCCGGCGCTCGGGCTCGTCCCGTACCTGCGGCGCCAGGGGTTCCTCCCCCTGCTGGTCAGCCCCTCGCGCCTGCCGATGCTCGAACGGGACGGCGCGCTCCCTTCCGAGGAGGAGGCCCTGGCCCGCCGCCTGCTCCGGCTCGACCGACGGATCACCCTCGCGGGGACCTGGAGGTTCGCGCCGGTCGTCGACTGGGACAGCTACTGGTCGCTCGAGGGGCTGGTCGCCCTGCTGCGGGGCCCCACCCACCGGAGGGTGGCGTGAGCGGCCCGGCGGACCCGGCCCGCTTCGGGGGGAGCGGCCTGACGCTCGCGGCGTTCGGGGCGATCGTCGCCGTCTTCGGCCTGGTCGTCGGCCTGCCGTACCTCCTCGGTCCGGTCGTGGGGCTCGCCGGCGTCGTCGCCTCCTGGGCCTGGCGACGACGTCGTGCCGGCGCCGGTCGGGAACTCGGGGTCCTCCCCGCGATCGTCGCCCTCGGGGTGCTCGCGCTCGCCGCCCCGGCGGTCCCCGCCACGGAGCTGCTCGGGGGGCTCAGCGCGCTGGCGCTCCTGCTCTGGGCGGCGGACGACCCGGCTCGGCCGGCGGGAGGGGGTCGACGCGCCGTCGGGGAGATCGCCACGTGCGGGCTCGCCGTGGCGGTCGCCTGGACCCTCGTGCTCACCGTCCCCCGCCGGACCGGGGCGATCGATCTCGCCGGCGCGCTCCTCGCCGCGCTCCTCCTGATCGTCGCCTGGCTCCTCACCCGGGAGGCGAGCCGGGGGACCGGCGCCGGCGCAAGCGCTTAGGGGCCCGGGGCCCTCGGGGGGGCGGCGCGGCTTCGGCCGACGCCCGGGTACCGACGAAGGGTCCCTCCCGACTCCATGCGGACGGGTCGTCCGCCGAGCGTGACGCGAGGACAACCCCGGTGTCCGATACCCCGGCCGGGGTCAGACCGCCGAGAGGGCGTCGGCCTACCGTGACGCGGATCGTTACGGCCGGGGCAAACCGTCCCCCTGCCCCCGGCGGAACGCCCCGGCGGGGGCCGTGCTCGAGCCAGAAGGGGTTATCGAACCCCCGGCCCATTCCGGTCCGTCTCCATGGGCGAGGCGGCTCGGCCCCGGGGGTTCTCACCCGCGATGCTGCTGCTCGTCCCCGCGCTGGTCCTGCTCGGGGTCGGCGCGGCGCTGCTGGTGACGCCGACGGTCGCGCACGCCTCCGAGGCGTCGGCGGGGTCCGCGGCGATCTCGATCTCCCTGCCCCCCGCGCTGTGGGGGACGCTGTTCCTCGCCCCGCTCCTGGTGGGGTTCGCCGGCTACGTCCTGCGGGGGCTGTTCGGCTCGGACTCCGCCGCCGTCCTCACGGGGGAGCGGCGGGGGGTCGGCGTCGTGGTGCTCATCGCGGTCGTCCTGCTGCTGATCGTCGGGCCGCTCCTGACGACGCTCTGGGCGGGGACGAGCGAGGTGACCGTGCGGGGGGGCGGAGGGAGCGGGCCGTTCTCCGGGACCGGGGGCACGACCGGCGACAACGGCACGGGGGGAACGGGGACGCAGGGCAACGGAGGCAACGGCACCGGAGGCTCCGGCAACGGCACCGGCTCGGGAACGGGCAACGGCACCGGTAGCGGCAACGGCACGGGCTCGGGCGGGGGCTCCGGGGGCGGCTCGCCGGGCGGCGGGGGGAACGGCACGAAGGGCAACGACACCAACGGCACCGGCAACGACTCCGGCGGATCCGGAGGCGGAGGTCTCGGCGGGCACGGACCTCCCGGCGGGCGCGGCAACGGGACCGGCTCCGGGAACAACTCCACCGGCCTGGTCACCGGGACCCACCCGGCCGGCGGGCTGACGCTCAAGGTGCCGAACTGGGTCTTCCTCGTCGCGGCCGTCGGCCTGTCGGCGGTGGCCGGGGTGCTCGCCGTGCCCGGGGTGCTCTCTCGCCTGCTCGACCGGCGTCGTCCGACCGCCCCGCTCGGCTCCGCGGCGGGCCGGGCCGAGGTCCGGGCGGTGTTCCGCGACGCGAGGCTGGCGATCGAGCGCGGCGAGAGCCCCCGGGACGCGATCGTGAGGCTGTACGGGCGGCTCGTGGGCCGGATCGTCCCGATCGGCTCCGACCTCGCCGCCTCGACGGCCCGTGAGATCCAGCGGACCCGCCTCGCCGAGCTCCACGTCCGGCCCGAGCGGTCGGAGGCGATCACGCAGATGTTCGAGGAGGCCTGCTACTCGGCCCATCAGATCGGACCGGCGTCGGTCGATCGGTTCGTGGAGACCCTGCGCGGGGTCGACCAGGACCTCAGCGTCGGGATGCCCCGGTGACCGCGCCGCTCGGCTGGTGGTGGCCGCTGCTGACGGCCGCCGCCGTGATCGCCGCCCTCCTGGCCGACGGCACGCCGAAGGTCGCCGCCGTCGCCGGGACCGTGGCGGTCGCCGGGGCGGCGCTCACGATCCTCGACGCCGTCACGCGGCGCCGGGAGCGGGCGGCGGCCCCGTCGGGGGAACCGCGCGCCGGCCCCGGCGGGGTCCGTGGAGCGTTCCGCGGCGGGGACACGGGACGGGAGGACATCGTCCTCGCCCTTGACCTGCTGGAGCGCAAGGTCGTCCGACCGACGCTCCGGGCGCGCTCGTCGGGGGAGCTCTCCTCCGTCGCCGGGCGCACTCCGGAGGAGTTCCGCCGGTACGTCGCCGAGCGCCTGGACGACCTCGAACGGGCGACGTGAGCGCCCCCGTCCCGCCGACCGCCGGCGCCGAGACCCGGTGGACGTCCCGAGCGTACCTCGTGGTGGCGTTCGGGGGCGGGCTCGTCGCGCTGGCCGTCGCCTTCGCGAACCCGGTGCCGCTGTTCGCCGGCCTGCCGCTCCTGCTCGCCCCCCTCCTCGCCGTCGGCCAGCTGCCGGGCCGGCTCGCGAGCGCCGACCTGGAATGGCGGGCGACGGGGCTGGGGCCGGACGTCGGGATCGAAGGCCTCGTCCGCGGGAACTTCGGGTCGTTCGCCACCGACGTCGCGATCCGGGTCGACCGGCCTCCCGGGGCGACCGAGACGCAGCCGATCCGCCTGGTCGCCGATCCGCAGGGGATCCGCTTCACGGTCCGCTGGCGCTTGGCGGAGCCGTCGATCGTCCTGGTCCCGCCGGCGGTCGTCGTCTGGCGCGATCCGCTGGGGCTCACGGTCCGCCGGCTCGTCGGGGCCCGGCCGACCCTTGCCGTCCAGCGGGCCCCCCCGTGGCCCCGGCGGGGTCGGGCGGTCCGCCTGGAGCGCCTGACGACCCATCCCGGCGAGGTCCGCTCGCGGCTTGTCGGGCCGAGCGGCGACTTCTACGGGGTGCGGGAGGCGGCCCCCGGCGAACCCCCGCGCCGGATCAACTGGTGGGCGACCGCGCGCACGGGCCGGCTCCTCGCCAACGACTACCAGCTCGACCGTACCGGGGATCTGCTGATCCTGGTCGACCGGCGCCCGAGCGCGTTGGGACCGGAGCTCGACGAGCGGCTCCTCGGGGTGGCGCGGGCGGCCGCCTACGCCCTCGCCGAGTCGCTCCTGCAGAACAAGGTCCGCTTCGGCTACGCCTCCTTCGGCGAGTTCGTCCAGGCGGTGCCGCTGTCGACCGGCCGCATCCACCGGCTGCGCGTCCTGCGCGCGATCGTCGCGTCGCGGCGGTCCGCCGTCGTCGGACCGGCGGAGCGGTGCGCCCTCGGCCTGGCGCGCTTCTACCGTCCGGGGGTCACCACGCTCATCATCTCCAGCTGGACGGGGGAGCCGACGGCGAACCTCGTCCCGTACGTCCAGCGGCGCGGCTTCCCGGTCGTCCTGCTCAGCCCGTCGCCGCTCCCGCTGCGCGAGGGGACGGGCGACCTCGAGGCGACCGATGAGCTCCTGGCCCGACGCATCGAGCAGCTCGAGCGACGGGCCCAGCTGAGCGAGCTCTGGTCCCACGGCCCGGTCGTCGACTGGACCGACTACTGGAGCCTGGAGCCGCTCGCCCGGGTCCTCCGGCGCCCGAGCCCGAAGAGGGTGTCGTGAGCGCCGAGGCCCCGGCCCCGGAGCGCGGCGGCGGGATCGCGACGACGGTCCTCCTCGCCGTCGCCGTTGGCGCGCTCGGGCTCTTCGGGGACCTTCCCCTGTACCTTGGGCCCGCGATCGGCGCCGCGGGCGTCGTCGTGTCGGCGTGGGGTCGCCGACGATGGCCCCAGCCGCAGCGAACGACCGCCCTCCTTCCCGCGCTCGGCGCCGTGACGGTCCTCGTGGCGACGTCGCCGGCGGTCCCGGTGAGCGAGCTCCTGGCCGGCCTCGCCGGGCTCAGCCTGTTGCTCTGGCTCGCCGACGATCCCGCCCGGCCCGCGGGCGGCGGCCGGCGGGCCGGCCCGACCCTCGCGCTCGCGGCGCTCGGGGTCGGCCTCACCTGGGTCGTGGTCCTCACGCTCACCGGGCGGTCGGCCGGGATCGGGGTCGCCGCCGCGTCGCTCGCGACCGGGCTCGTCCTGCTCGGCGTCCTCTTCGCCGTCGGCTTCAGCTCCGCACCGACCCGCCGCTCCGTCGGCCCGCCGTCCGGCCTGGCGTGAGGCCCGCACCGTCGCCTCGGGGACGCGCGGGGCGGCCCCGCCGCCCGGCTTAAGAGCGACCGGGCTCCGGGCGGAGGGGGGAGCGGTGAACCCGGCCGAAGCCCGCGCGCTCGCCGACAGGATCCGCCAGTCGGTCCGCACCGCCGTCGTCGGCCGCAACCAGGCCGTCGAGACGATCCTCACCGGGCTCGTCGCCGACGGGCACCTGCTGATCGAGGACCTCCCCGGGCTCGGGAAGACCTTGATCGCCCGGTCGTTCGCCCTTGCCCTCGGGCTGGGGTTCCAGCGGATCCAGTTCACGGCGGACCTCCTGCCCCACGACATCACCGGCGGCGAGGTCCTGGACGCGACCAAGGCGTCGTTCGTCTTCCGGCCGGGACCGCTGTTCACCAACGTGCTGCTCGCCGACGAGATCAACCGGGCCCCGCCGAAGGTCCAGTCGGCGCTGCTCGAGGCGATGCAGGAGTACCAGGTGACCAGCGAACGGACGACGTACGCCCTCCCCCGGCCGTTCCTCGTCCTCGCCACCGAGAACCCGCTCGAGCTCGAAGGGACGTACCCGCTGCCCGAGGCCCAGGTCGACCGGTTCCTGCTCCGGCTGAAGGTCGGCTACCCGGAGATCGAGGAGGAGCGGGCGATCCTCGCCCGCCGGCGCGCCCGGACCGACGACCGGGTCGACGCCCCCCAGGCGGCGGACGCCGCGACGTTCCGCGCCCTGCAGCTCGCCGTCGAGTCGGTCGAGATCGACCCGTCGGTCGCCTCCTACATCGTCGAGCTCGTCCGGGCGACGCGGGACGATGCCCGCAGCGAGGTCGGCGCGTCGCCGCGGGGCTCGCTGGCCCTGCAGAAGCTCGCCCGCGCCCGCGCGCTGCTCGCCGGGCGCGACTTCGTCGTCCCCGACGACGTGAAGGCGCTCGCCGAGCCGGCGCTCTCCCACCGGATCGTCGTCCGGCCGGAGCCGTGGATCCGCGGGGTCCGCGGCGAGGCGATCGTCAAGACGGCCCTCGAGCGGACGCCGGTCCCCAAGGCGCGCGCGGGGCCGCCGGCCCCCTCGGCGGCCGCAAAGCCCTTTTGAACGCCGCCCGGCTCGCCGAGCCGATGGCGGAACCGCCCTTGGTCGTCGTCGCCGATCCGATCGACCGGGAGGCCCTGGACCGCCTGCGCCGCGGGCCGTGCCGGGTGGTCGACGCCAGCGCCGACCCCGCGCGTCTCGGTGAGCCGCTGGCCGAGGCGTGGGGGCTGATCGTGCGGAGCCGGACGAAGGTCACCGCCGAGCTGTTGGCGCGGGCGCCGCGCCTCGAACTGGTCGCCCGGGCCGGGGTCGGGCTCGACAACGTCGACCTCGCGGCGGCCGAAGCCCGCCGGATCCGGGTCGTCAACGCCCCTGCGGCGGCGACGACGAGCGTCGCCGAGCTGACCGTCGCCCTCTGCCTGCTGCTCGTCCGCGACCTCCTGCCGGCGATCGCCTCGACCCGGGGCGGGCGCTGGGAGCGCGGGGTCCGCGGGCACGAGCTGGCGGCCCGCACCGTCGGGTTCGTCGGCTACGGGAGGATCGCGCGCGAGGTCGCGCGACGCCTCGGCCCGTTCGGCGTCCGCTGCCTCGCCTTCGATCCGTTCGTCGCCACGACGGCGGACGGGACGACCCTCGTCCCGCTCGACCGCCTGCTCGCCGAGTCGGACATCGTGAGCGTGCACGCCGCGCTCACCGACGCGAACCACCACGTCCTCGACGCGCCCGCGATCGCCCGGATGCGCGCCGGGGCGTTCCTCATCAACGTCGCCCGGGGCGCGCTGGTCGACGAGGCGGCGCTCGTCGCGGCGTTGGACGAGGGCCGGCTCGCCGGGGCCGCGCTCGACGTCTTCGAGCAGGAGCCGCCGACCCGGCCGGCGCTGGTCGGCCATCCCCGCGTGATCCCGACCCCTCACCTCGGGGCGTCGACCGAGGAGGCGCAGCGGCGCGCCGGCGCCGACGTCGTCGCCGAGGTCCTTCAGGCGCTCGCCGCCCGTTCCCCGACCCCGCTCGCCCCGACGGCCGCCTCGGGAGGGACGCGGTGACGTTCGACCCCGAGACCACGACGTTCCTGATCGCCGGCCCGGTGCGGATCCACCCCCGGGTCCTGCGGGCGATGGCGACGCCGTCGCTCAACCATCGGGGCGACTACTTCCACGGGATCGTCCAGGAGATCCGCGAGCTGCTGCCGGTCGCCTTCGGCACGAACGGTCGCCAGGTCGTCCTGTCGGGGAGCGGCACCGCCGGCCTCGAGGCGGTCTACGCCGGGCTCGTGCCCAAGGACGGCCGGACGGTCGTCGTGGCGAACGGCAACTTCGGCGACCGCTCCGACGCGATCGTCCGACGCTACGCCGGCGAGGTGACGACGGTCCGGGCGCCGTGGGGCCAGGGGTTCCCCGTCGAGGCGGTCCGGGCCGAGCTCGACCGCGGCGACGTCCGGGCCGTCTGCGCGGTCCACAACGAGACCAGCGTCGGCCTCGCCAACGACCTCGCCGCGATCGTCCCGGCGGTGCGTCGGTCGGGGGCGCTGTTCCTCGTCGACGGGATCAGCGCGGTCTGCGGCATCCCGCTCCCGATCGAGGCGTGGGGGGTCGACGCGGTCGTCGCCGGGAGCCAGAAGGGGCTCGCGGCCCCGGCCGGGCTTGCCCTCGTCCACCTCTCCGAGCGGGCCGTCGCGGCGCTGCACCCGGGGTCGTACTACCTCGACCTCGGCGCCCACCTCACCGCCCTCGAGAAGAACGACACCCCCTGGACGCCGGCCGTCCCGCTGTTCCTCGCCCTCGTCGAGGCGCTCCGCCTCCTGAAGGAGGAGGGGCTGGAGGGCCGGCTCGCCCGGACCCACCGGCTCGCCGAGGCGTCGCGGGCCGCCGTCGCCGCCCTCGGGCTCGAGCTGTTCCCGGATCCCCGCTTCGCCTCCGACACCGTCACGGCGATCCGGAACCCGGACGGCCTCGGGGACCCCCAGCTGCGCAAGGTCCTCGAGAAGGAGTACAACATCCTCGTCCAGGGCGGCCAGGGGGCGCTCGTCGGCAAGATCTTCCGGCTCGGCCACATGGGGATCGCCGACTGGCCGGACCTGCTCGTGACGTTCGCCGCCCTCGAGCGGATCCTCGGCAAGCACGGGCGCCTACCCCGACCCGGGGCGGCGCTCTCCGAGATCGTCGCCCGGATGCCGTAGCCTACAGGTCGACGATCACCCGGGCCCGGCCGGCCCTCGGGTCGAACCGGAGGTCGTGGTAGGTGACCGCCTTCACCTCGGTCCGCGCCACGTGGCGCGCCGGATCGAACCGCTCGCCGACGATCCGGGCGACGACCGACGTCGGCGGGCGTCCCCGGGTCGTCGCCCGGACCTGCCGCCCGAGGAACCCCTCGGCCTCCTCCAGCACCAAGAGCTCGCCGAGGAAGGCGACGGCGAGCTCGGCCGGGTCCCGACCGTGCGCCCGGACCACCCGCTCCTCGCGAGGTCGGACCCCGCGGGGGTCGACCAGGAGCCCGTACAGCGCCCGCGCCAGCCCCTCGAGCAGGGCGCCCGCCGTGGGCCCGCTCGCCCAGATCCCCACGTCGGCGGTCGTCGGGAACGTCCCCCAGCGCCGGGCGGGGCGGGCCGGCGCGGAGGTCGGCAAGGCGCCCCGATGGACGGCGCGGAGGGCCTTAAGCGACCCGCGCGCTCTCGAGGGGACGATGCGGGCGTCGTTCGTGGTCCCGACCCTGAACGAGGAGCGCTCCATCGGCGAGGTCCTGCGGTCGTTCCGGCGGGCCGCCGAGGAGGCGAACCGCACCCTGTTCCGGGACGACCCGCTCGTCTGGGAGATGGTCGTCGTCGACGGGGCGTCGACGGACCGGACCCGGGCGATCGCCGAGGCCGAGGGGGCCCGGGTGATCGTCGAACGGCGTCGGGGCTACGGGCGGGCCTACAAGACCGGCTTCCGGGAGAGCTCCGGCGAGCTGATCGCCACCTCCGACGGCGATGGGACGTACCCGGTCGAGGCGATCCCCGCTTCCGTCCGCCGGCTCCTCGACGAGCGGATCGACTTCCTGAGCGGCGACCGGATGACGGGGGTGACGCGTCGGTCGATGACGACCGAGCACCGGTTCGGCAACGCCGTGCTGAACCTCTTCCTGCGGATCGCCTACCACCGGTACCTCGCCCCGCTGCCGGGCGGGACCCTGCTCGACAGCCAGAGCGGCTTCTGGGTCTTCCGCCGGGGGGTCCTCGACCGGGTCCACCTCACCTCCGACGGGATGGCGTTCAGCGAGGAGCTCAAGGTGGAGACGATCGTCCGTGGGCTCCGCTTCGTCGAGGTCCCGATCGCCTACGGCGAGCGGGCGACCCCGCCGAAGCTCCAGAGCGGCCGCGACGGGATCCGCAACCTGCTGTTCCTCGCCACGAAGCGGTTCGCCATGGCCCGGGAGTCCCACCGCGGGCCGCCGCTGCCGTTCGCGCGGGGCGAGGGCCCCTCGGTCCCGCCGTAGCGGCTACTGGGTCTTCCCCGACCGCTCGCGGGACTTCACCCGGAGCCCCTTGTAGCCGCAGCGGCGGCACTGGACCGCGCGCGGCGGGTTCCGGGCCGAGCAGTTCATGCAGATCTTCTTGTTGAGCAGGCGCTCGACCGCCTCGGGGAACGGCATCGGGTCGGCGCCGACGACCGCTCGCTATAAAACGTCAGGGTCCGCGAAGCGCTTTCCCCGACCGGGGCTCGCCGCGTCGTGGAAGGCCTTGACGACGGCCGGAGCGCGGTCCGGCTGGCTCGGGCGACCGTCGCCCGAGCGCTGGGCCGCCCGGTCGTCGAGCCGCCGCGGCTCCCGGACCGGTTCCACGAACGGCGCGGCGTGTTCGTCTCGTGGTACGTCCATCCGAACCACCGTCTCCGGGGCTGCGTGGGGTTCCCGCTGCCGGTGCTTCCCCTGGAGCAGGGGGTGCGCGAGGCCGCCCTCGCCGCCGCCGAGGACGACCCCCGGTTCCCGCCGATCGTCGCCGCCGAGCTCGAGCATCTCGTCGCGGAGGTGTCGATCCTGGGACCGCTGGTCGCGGTGCCGCACGAGGACCGGCCCGGGGCGATCGTGGTCGGACGGGACGGGCTCGTCGCCGAGCGAGGCCGGCTTCGGGGCCTCCTGCTTCCCCAGGTCGCTCCCGAGCAGGGCTGGGACCGCGAGCAGCTGCTGGAGGGCGTCTGCGACAAGGCCGGGCTCCCGAACGGCGCCTGGCGGCACCCGGACGTCCGGCTCTTTCGCTTCGAAGCCCAGGTCTATCGGGAGCGTGCGCCGGGCGGGGACGTCGTCCGGGGCCGCGTCGACGGTTAGCCCGGCCGCGGGCTGGGCTGCGGCTCGCCCGACGCGGGCGCCTCCGCCCGGAGGACCTCGGCCGCGCAGGCGACGCCGCCGAACTCGTAGTGCCGCACCTCGGGCCCGTCCGTGAGCGGCGCCTCGGTCAGCTCGAGCGGCTCGGCGAGGAGCTCGCGCGCCAGGTCGTCGCGGCGGGCGGTCAGGGTCCGGAGGAGCGGGCCGCTCGCGCTGACGACGACCCGGACCCGGTCGCCGTAGCGGAGCCGCAGCTCCTTGCGCCGCTGCTGGAGGCGCCGGGCCAGCTCACGGAACCACCCCTCCTCCACGAGCTCCCCGGTCGGACGGCGCGGCAGCGCCGCCCGCACGAGATCGCCGTCCCGGTCGACGACCCAGTCGGCCTCGTCCGGACCGGCGGTCGGCGACGCCGGCTCCCGCACGATGCGACGGACGTTCAGCTCCGCCGCGAGGAGCCGGTCGGCCTCCGGCCCGAGGACGGCAGGGACCCGCGCGAGGTCGCCGAACAGCCGCAGTTCCGCGAGCGGGACCCTCGACTTCACCCCAGCCCGGTGGCGGAGCGCCCGTCCGAGCTCGACCGTGGCGCGGAGCTCGGCCATCGCGGACTCCAGGTCGAGGTCCCGGCGGGCGAGGACCCCGGGCCAACCGGCGACGTGGACGGAGCGGTCGGCGTCCGCGTAGCCGAGCGCGAGGACCTCCTGGTACGTCCACTCGGCGACGTACGGCAGGAGCGGCGCTATCGTCCGGGCGAGCCCGCCCAGGACGTAGCCGAGGGTGGCGTGGGCCTCTTCGCGGGCCCTCGGCCCCTCCTCGCCCCAGAACCGGGGCCGGGAGCGGCGGACGTACCACGTGGAGAGGTCGTCGACGAACCCGCGGACGGCGAGGGCCGCGGGCCGAGGATCGAACGACTCGAGGGAGCTCTCGACCGCCTCCCGGGTCGCCTCGAGGCGGGAGAGGAGCCAGCGATCCAGCGGGTCCGCCGGCGACGGCCGCTCCCGGGGAGGTTCGAGCCGGTCCTCGCGGGCGTTGGCGAGGTGGAAGGCGACGACGTGGCCGAGGGTGCCGATCGTCCGGTGGGCCGATCGGGCGACCTCCGCCGGCACGACGCGGAGCTCCTCGGTGAAGTCCGTCGCGAGGAACCCCCAGCGCGCGGCGTCCGCCCCGACCTCCTCGAGGTACCGCTCGGGATCGAGGGAGTTCCCGCGGGACTTGGACATCTTGCGTCCCTCGCTGTCCAGCACGAGCCCGGTGGTCACGCAGGTGCGGTACGCCGGCCGGTCGAACAGCGTCACGGCGAGCACCAGCAGGGTGTAGTACCACCCGCGCGTCTGATCGAGGCCCTCGGCGATGTAGTCCAGCGGGAGGGTAGGCTCGAACGGGCCCGGCTCGAACGGATAGTGGTACTGCGCGAACGGCGCCGAGCCCGCGTCGTACCAGGCGTCCAGGGTGTACGGCTCGCGCCGCGCCTCCTGGCCGCAGGTCGCGCAGCGGAACGGGAGCCGGTCGACCGTGACGCGGTGCGGGTCGAAGTCGGGGCCGAGCGGGGTGCCCGCGCGCTCGGCGAGCTCGGCAAAGCTCCCGACGCACGTCGTGTGGCCCTGGGCGCAGCGCCAGATCGGCAGCGGGGTCCCCCAGTAGCGGCTCCGCGAGAGCGCCCAGTCCTTCGCCTCGGTGAGGAAGTTGCCGAACCGGCCGTCGCGCAGGTGCGCCGGGACCCACGTCACCCCGTGGTTCGCCTCCACGAGGCGGGCGGCGACGCGGGAGGTCCGGACGAACCAGGAGTCGATCGCCCGGTACAGCAGCGCCGAGTCGCATCGCCAGCAGAACGGGTAGATGTGCCGGAGCGACTCCGCCCGGTAGAGCAGGCCGCGCCGTCGCAGCTCCTCGAGCAGCGGGCCGTCGGCCGCCTTGAACGCCTTGCCGGCGACGTCGGGCACCGCGGCGGTGAACCGACCCCGATCGTCGAGCGGGTCGAGGACGCCGACGCCCTCCCGGACCCCGATCCGGTAGTCGTCCGGCCCGAAGCTCGGCGCCAGGTGGACGACCCCCGTGCCGTCCTCGGCCGTGACGAAGTCGTCGGCCACGACGCGGTAGCGACCCGGTCCGGGCCCGGCCGCCGAGAACGGCGGACGGTACCGCGCCCCGACCAGCTCGCGCCCGGTGAGCCGCTCCACGACCGGGGCCCCGGCCGGGACGAACCGATCGCGGCTCGCCTCCGCGAGCACCGCCTCCCGGCCGTCCTCCAGGCGCACCACGACGTACTCGAGCTCCGCGCGGACCGCGACCAGGAGGTTCGCCGGAAGGGTCCACGGGGTCGTCGTCCAGACGAGCAGCGCCCGCTCGGGCGGTCCCGGCTGTTCCATGACGAACCGGACCGTGACCGACGGGTCGGTCGTCTCGTGGTAGCCCTGGGCGACCTCGTGGGAGCTGAGGGTCGTCTCGCAGCGCGGGCAGTACGGGAGCACGTAGTGGCCCTTCTCGAGGAGGCCCCGGTCGAACAGCTGGCGGAGCGACCACCAGACGCTCTCCATGTAGGGGGGGTCCATCGTGCGGTACGGCCGGGCGTAGTCGAGCCAGTAGCCGACCCGGCGGCTCATCGCCTCCCAGACCGAGGCGACCCGCAGCGTGTCCTCGCGGCACGCCTCGCAGAACCGCTCGACGCCGAACGCCTCGATGTCGTGGCGCGAGCGGAGCCCGTTCCGCTTCTCGATCTCGATCTCCACGGCGAGCCCGTGGCAGTCCCAGCCGGCCTTCGTCCCGACGAGGTGGTAGCCCCGGGCCCGACGGTAGCGGAGCTGGACGTCCTTGAGGACCCTCGCGACCAGGTGGCCGAGGTGGGGGGGTCCGTTCGCGGTCGGCGGGCCCTCGCAGAAGCGGAACTCGGGGCCGTCGGCGTGGCCGGCCAGCACGCGATCGGGAACGCCGGCCCGCTGCCAGAAGTCGAGGACCCGAGCCTCCGCGTCGGCGGCGCGGAACTCCGGGAGCTCGTCGGGATCGCCGGCCATCGGCGCGGGCGACGCGGCCTCGGGATAAAGGTGCGAGGAGGTCAGCGGCTCAGGCCGTCGGGGGGCCGGCTCCACGACTCCGGGCCGACCCGGCTGGACGAGTGCGCCCGGTCGACGGTCCCTTCCACGACCCCGACGTGGGCCGCCCGCCCGAGCACGACGTGGCCCGCGCGGACGGTGCCGACGCGGATCCTCTCGAGGACGACCGTCTCCGCATCGATCCGGCCGATCGTCGCCAGGGCGTCCGATGCGAGGAGCCTCGGACCCGGCGAGGGGGCCGGACCCTTCCATCGGCAGTCCTGGGCCACCACCGCCCCGATCGTGGAGTCCCCCAGGAGCCGGGCGTCCACGGAGCCCGCCTCGACGGTCCCGGCGACGTGCGCCGAGCCCCGCAGCACGAACCTTCCGCAGCGGACCTTCTCGGCCCGGAGCGACCCCTGCACCCGGAGGAGGCCGTCGACCGCCAGCTCCTGCGCGACCCGCACCGTCCCCTCCAGATCGGCGTCGGCCGCGCGGACCCCGGCCCCCGCCTCGAACGACCCGCGGGTCGTGAGGCGCCCTTGGACGGCGAGGCCTCCCCGCGCGTCGAGCCCGCCGTCGGTGGCGAGCGTGGCGGCCCGCAGGGCGCCGCCGACGACCAGAGTTCCCCGGATCGTCGCCGCCCCGACGTCGACGTCCCGAAGGACCTTGCCGATCCCGCGCAGCCTCCAGCGGGTGGCGCGGAGCTGGTCGTGACGGACCGTCCCGCGCTCCTCGAGCGGGGCCCCTCCCGCGGGGGACGGTCCAGCCGGAGGAGCTCCCGTCGCGGCGGCCGCTGGCACGCGACCGCTCACCTCCCCGCGGCGACGGGCGCCAGGCCGAGGCGACGATGGACCTGCATGGAGCAGGTGTTCTCGACCACGGCCAGGCCGTGGGCGCGGGCCTTGCGGGCGGCCTCCGCATGCTCGACCCCGAGCTGCATCCAGACCGCCGGAAGGTTCCGGGCGATCGCCTCGTCGACGATCGCCGGGACC
>JASIDM010000045.1 GCA_030044695.1 Thermoplasmata archaeon | reverse complement strand
GGTCGAGATCCTCGACGTGCTCCATCCCCGGCGTCGGGCCAGCTTCGGCGAGCTCCGGCGTCTCCTGGACGGGATCTCCTCCCGCGTCCTCTCGGCGAAGCTGAAGCTCCTCGAGGAGAACGGTCTCGTCGAGCGGACGATCGTCCCCTCGCGGCCGCCGCGGCCCGAGTACGCCCTGACGGACCGGGGTCAGGAGGTCACGCGCGTCGGGGAGCAGGTCCTCAAGTTCCTCCGCGAGCGGTCCGCCCGATCACCGGCCCGGTCCTCGCGCCGCAGGCGCTCCTCCGGCGCCCGACGCCGCTGAACCCGCCCGCGCGAGCGATCGCCCGTTCCGGGCCGCGAACCTACACTTATATAGAAGGGCAATTTGCCTGAAGACGGTGACCGTATGCTTCAGGGAACGCCGATCCTCGTGCTGAAGGAAGGGACCGAGCGAGAGCGCGGGCGCGGGGCGACCGCGAACAACATCGCCGCGGCGCGCGCCGTCGCGGACGCCGTGCGGTCGACGCTCGGGCCGCGCGGGATGGACAAGATGCTCGTCGATTCGATGGGCGACATCACGATCACGAACGACGGCGTCACGATCCTCAAGGAGGTCGACGTCGAGCATCCCGCGGCGAAGATGCTGGTGGAGGTCGCCAAGACCCAGGACCAGCAGTGCGGGGACGGGACCACGACCGCCGTCGTGCTCGCCGGCGAGCTCCTCAAGCGCTCGGAGTACCTGCTCGAACAGAACGTCCACCCCACGGTGATCACCCGCGGCTTCCAGCTCGCCGTCCAGGAGGCCCGCCGCCTCTTGGAGGCGGACATCGGCACGCCGGTGAAGGCCGACGACGAGGCGATCCTGCGGGACTGCGCCAACACCGCCATGGGCTCGAAGGGGGTCGTCGGCTCCCGGGAGAGCCTCGCCGACATCGCCGTCCGGGCCGTCCGTCGGATCGCCGAGGAGCGCGGCGGCAAGATGATCTGCGACGTCGATCAGATCAAGGTCGAGAAGCGCCACGGCGGCACCGTCGCCGACACCGAGCTGATCGAGGGGATCGTCCTCGACAAGGAGCGGGGCCACCCGCGCATGCCCGGCGAGGTCGCCAACGCGAAGATCGCGCTGCTGAACTCCGCCCTCGAGATCAAGAAGACGGAGATCGAGGGGAAGATCAACATCAAGTCGCCGAACCAGATCCAGGGGTTCCTCGACGAGGAGGACAAGACGTTCCGCCGGATGGTCGAGCAGATCAAGGCCTCCGGGGCCAACGTCGTCGTCTGCCAGAAGGGGATCGACGACGTCGTCCTGCACTACCTCGCGAAGGAGGGGATCTACGCCGTCAAGCAGGTCAAGGAGTCGGACCTGCAGAAGCTCGCCCGCGCGACGGGGGCGAAGATCGTCACGGGGATCAAGGAGCTGACCCCGGCCGACCTCGGCAAGGCGGCGAAGGTGGACGAGCGCAAGGTCGGCGACGACCACATGACGTTCGTCACGGGCTGCTCGAACCCGCGCAGCGTCTCGATCCTCGTCCGCGGCGGCACCGAGCACGTCACCCAGGAGGTGGAGCGGTCGCTCCATGACGCCCTCAAGGTCGTCGGCAGCGTGATCGAGGACGGGGTCGTCTGCCCCGGCGGCGGCGCGACGGAGATCGACCTCGCCGTGCGGCTGCGCAAGTGGGCCGGCACGGTCGGGGGCCGCGAGCAGCTCGCCGTCGAGGCGTTCGCTCAGTCGCTCGAGGCGGTGCCGTGGGCGCTCGCCGAGAACGGCGGCTACGACTCGATCAACACCCTCATCGAGCTGCGGAGCGCGCACGACGGCAGCAAGGCGAACCGCAACGTCGGCGTCAACCTCGCCGACGGCAAGGCCGCCGACATGTGGAAGCTCCGGGTGCTCGAACCGGCGCGGGTGAAGCGCCAGGCGCTCAGCTCCGCCGCCGAGGTGGCGAGCATGGTGCTCCGGATCGACGACATCATCGCGTCCAAGAAGTCCAGCCCGACCCCGCCCCCGGGCGGCGGGCACGACCACTAGGCGCGCGGGCGGGCCGGCCCCCGTGTCGGGCGCGGCGAAGGCCTCTTAACGGCGGCCGGGTAGCGGGCGCGCATGCGGACCAAGCCGGCGGAGGGGGTGCTGCGCGTCGACCTCGTGGCGCTCGACCCGAGGCCGGCGGTGTACCTCGCCTACGACGGGCTCGCCGGGATCAGCCAGCGCCCGATCGTCCGCGACCTCATGGACGAGATCGAGCGCAAGGGCCCCGCGGAGGCGGCGAAGTTCGTCGACGCGCTCCGGCGCCACCGCTCGGGCCAGGTCCACGTCTACTTCTCCGACTACGTCAGCTACGGGATCGGGGGCGGGGACGCCACGGCGGAGTTCTTCCTCGGCACCTACCTATTGCTCCACGAGCCGGCCCGCGCCGCGGGCAAGGAGCCGGCGGTCCCGGAGCACCTCGCCCTGTACCGTCCCACCGGGGTCGAGCGGCTCGCCCTCGGGGCGCCGGCGAGCTAGGTCCCCCCGGACCGTTCACGCGAGACTTTTTCTCCCCCGGCTCGCCTGCGAGCCCGGCCCGATGGACGACGTCTCGCACCTCGAGCAGGAGCGGCGGGCGAAGGTCGAGCGGCTGCGGGCCGCCGGGACCGAGCCGTACCCCTGGACGTTCGCCGACCGCACCCTCGCCGAGAGCGTGCGAGCGGCGGCCGCGGGGCTCCCCCCCGGGGGGTCCGACCGCCAACGGACGTACCGCGTCGCCGGACGGCTGAGGACGATCCGCGAGCACGGCCGCACGGCGTTCGTCGACCTCGAGGACGCCACGGGCTCCCTGCAGCTCCTGCTGCGGAGCGATCTCCTCGGGGAGGAGGGATACCGTCGGGGGCTCGCGGACCTCGACCCCGGCGACATCGTCGGGGCGGAGGGGTGGGCCGCCGTCTCCCGTCGGGGGGAGCCGTCCTTGGAGGTGCGCGAGCTCCAGCTCCTCGCCAAGGCGATCGCCCCGCCCCCCGAGAAGTACCACGGCCTGCAGGACCCCGAGGCGAGGATCCGGCGGCGGTACCTCGACCTGCTCGCCTCGCCGGAGAGCCGGCGGCGGTTCCGGGCCCGGGCCGCGCTCCTCCAGGAGCTCCGCCGGTTCCTCGACGGCGAGGGGTTCCTGGAGGTCGAGACGCCGGTCCTGCTGCCGGTCGCCGGCGGGGCCGCGGCGGCCCCGTTCGTCACCCGATCGAACTACCTGGACGGCGAGCTCCAGCTGCGGATCGCCCTCGAGCTGCCGCTCAAGCGCCTCCTCGTCGGGGGCCTCGAACGGGTCTACGAGCTCGGCAAGGCGTTCCGCAACGAGGACCTCGACTCGACCCACTCGCCGGAGTTCACCGAGCTCGAGGCGTACTGGGCGTACGCCGACTACCAGGACATGCGCCGGCTCACCGAGCGGCTGTTCGCCCGCCTCGCGGAGCGGACGCTCGAGCTGCTGCCGGACGAGCCGGCGGCCCAGCGCGGGGCCGCGCTGTTCCGACCGCCGTTCGCCACGATCGACTTCGTGGACGAGCTGGAGCGCCGCAGCGGCATCTCCGACCTGCTGTCGCGATCCCGCGAGGAGCTGCGCGAGCTGGCCCGCCGGGCCGGCTCGACCGTGCCCGAGGCGTCCTCGACAGGGACGTTCCTGGACAAGCTGTTCGAGAAGTACGTCGAGCCGTCGTTCGACCGCCTCACCTTCGTCGTCGACCACCCGGCCGCGACGACCCCGCTCGCCAAGCGCCACCGGTCACGGCCCGGCCGCGTCGAACGGTTCGAGGTCTTCGTGCCGGGGTACGAGCTCGGCAACGCCTACACGGAGCTGAACGACCCCGACGAGCAGGAGCGGCGCTTCCGGGAGCAGCTCGGCGAGCGGGGGGACGACCGCTACGCCTACGACGAGGATTTCGTCCGGGCCCTGCGCCACGGCCTGCCCCCGACGACGGGCAT
>JASIDM010000044.1 GCA_030044695.1 Thermoplasmata archaeon | reverse complement strand
TGCCCGACGAGCTCCGGGCCGCCGAAGCCCGCGCCGGTACCCGCGGGGAGGCGATCGGTGGCTTCTATCACTCGCACCCCGACCATCCGGCGGTTCCCTCGGCGTTCGACACGGAGCATGCCTGGCCGTGGTACACGTACGTCGTCGTCTCCGTCGGCCGCGAGGGCGCGCTCGGGGTCGGCGCGTTTGAGCTGGTCGGCGACCACCGTCGCTTCGTCGCGTGCGACCTGGCCGTGGGCGCGGTTCCCCGGAGCGAACCGCCGTCCCCAGCGCCCGCCGCGGCGTCCGCCGGAGCTGGAGGCGACTGACGATGCCCCGCACCACGGTGAAGATCCCGACCCCCTTGCGCTCGTACGTCGGGGGCGCCGCCGAGGTCGCCGTCGAGGCGGCGACCGTCGGGACGGCGATCCAGCTGCTGGTGGAGTCCCACCCGGAGCTCCGCCGCCACCTCCTGAACCCGGAGGGCCGACTCCGCAGCTTCGTGTCGGTGTACGTCAACGACGCCGACGTCCGCACCCTCCAGCGCGACGCGACCCCGCTGGCCGAGGGCGACATCGTCTCGATCGTCCCCGCGATCGCCGGCGGGGCTCCCTCCGCGAGCCGGCCCGTGGCTCCCGCCGCGCCGACCGAGCCCGCGACGCCGTTCTCCCCGGAGGAGCTGCGCCGGTACAGCCGACACCTGCTCCTCCCCGAGGTCGGGATCCGCGGCCAGCGCGCCCTCCGCCGCGCGAAGGTCCTGCTCGTGGGCACCGGAGGACTCGGGGCGCCGGCGGCGCTCTACCTCGCCGCCGCCGGCGTGGGGACCCTCGGGCTGGTGGACTTTGACGCCATCGAACTGTCGAACCTTCAGCGCCAGGTCCTGTACGCGACCGACGACGTCGGACGGCCGAAGCTCGACGTCGCGCGCGAGCGGCTCGGCCGGCTCAACCCCTACACGACGATCGTCCCGCACCGCGGCCCGCTGGACGCCTCGAACGCCCTCGAGGTCCTCCGGGGGTACGACCTCGTCCTCGACGGGACGGACAACTTCCCGACCCGCTACCTGGTCAACGACGCGTCCGTCCTGCTCGGCAAGCCGAACGTCTACGGCTCGATCTACCGGTTCGAGGGCCAGGTGAGCGTCTTCGACGCCCGTCGGGGCCCGTGCTATCGGTGCCTCTACCCCGAGCCGCCGCCTCCCGAGCTCGTCCCGTCGTGCGCCGAGGCGGGGGTCCTCGGGGTCCTCCCGGGGGTCGTCGGCGCGCTCCAGGCGACGGAGGCGATCAAGTTGATCGTCGGCGTCGGGGAGCCGCTGATCGGCCGTCTGCTCCTGTACGACGCGAGCGCGATGACGTTCCGCGAGCTCCGCCTGGAGAAGAACCCGGACTGCGTGCTCTGCTCGACGCACCCCACGCAGCACGGCCTGATCGACTATCCGGCGTTCTGCGGGGTGACGTCGTCCGGGGCGGGGCCGGGCGTGCCGGAGGTGACCCCCGAGGCGCTCCGGGACGAGCTCGCCGGCCCCGAACCGCCGCTCCTGGTCGACGTCCGCGAGCCCGAGGAGCTCGAGATCTCCCACCTGGACGGGGCCCTCGCGATCCCGAAGGGAGAGCTCCCCGAGCGGGTCGACGAGCTGACCCGGGCCCGCTCCGTCGTCGTCTTCTGCCGCTCCGGGGGCCGCTCGGCCGACGCCACCCGCCTCCTGCTCGAGCTCGGCTTCCGCCACGTGCGCAGCCTGCGCGGCGGGATCAACGCCTGGGCCGAGAAGATCGACCCGAGCCTCGCGCGCTACTGAGCGGGCGCGGCGGGCGCCGCCGGACGACGTCAGTCGCCGGGGTAGCCGACGTCCTTGAGCAGCGGTCCCGTGTACGACCGGACCCGTCGCGACAGTTCCCGCGCGAACTCGTCCCGGTCGGCCGGCGAGATGTACAGCGGATAGGCGCCCGCGCCGACAAGGAGTCCCCGGGCCGGCTCGGTGTAGATCGCGTCGAACTCGCCGATCGTGGGGCTGTACATCTTGCCCCGCCCCACCCAGGTCGAGAAGATCCCGCCCGTCGGCGAGAGGTCCCTCAGGCTGCCGTACTCGATCGCGCGGATCTCCTCGAACGGGATCCGGCGGCCCCCGAGGATCTGGTGGGCGCGGAAGTGCGTGTCGTCCAGCGTGTAGTACACCGAGAGGTACCGCGCGAGGTAGAAGACCAGGATCACGAGGAGCACGAGGGTCCCGAGGACGTAGATCCCGTGGAGCTCGGGGGCGACCAGGAACAGGATCAACAGGAGCAGCAGGCTGTACGCCACGAAGACGCCGATCGACCGGCGCCCCGCCATGCGGTACTTCCCCTCCCGGTCGGGAGCGGCGTCGGCGGGCCTAGGCGGGGACGTCGTAGTAGTACTCCCCCCTGGCCCGCTGCTCCCGGTCGAGCACGGAGCCCTCGCGGTTGATCCGCGGGCGCAGCGTCTCCGCGTCCCGCCGGAACGTCACGCCGACCTCCTGGAGCAGCCGGTTCATCCCGTCCCGCATCGGGAACGGACCGTCCCCGAGCCCGCGCGCGAGGTCGCCGTCCGGGTGCCGGAAGACGACCAGGGCGTCGCAGGCGAGGTCGAGGAAGTAGACGTCATGGTCGACGACGAGGGCGCTGGCCGCCTGCCGCTCGACCTGCCGGCGCACGAGGCGGGCCATCGCCATCCGCTCGTCGGCGTCGAGGTAGGCGCTCGGCTCGTCCAAGAGGTAGAGCGTCGCCGGCCGCGCGAGCGCGAGGGCCACGGCGGCCC
>JASIDM010000043.1 GCA_030044695.1 Thermoplasmata archaeon | reverse complement strand
ACGCTGTTCACCTACTCGGACAACATCCCGGCGACCCCGGCGCACCAGCTGAACCCGAGCGCCGCCTACGCGTTCCAGGGGTCCATCCAGCTCGGCTCGACCGCCGGGAAGGCGTGCGAAGGCGCCGTGGCGACGTTCACGGTGACGATCACCGGAACCCAGGTCCAGCCCCCGTGCGGCGGCCAGTCCGAGCTCGTTCCGGCCCTCGCGGCCGCGGCTCGGGTCCCGTAGGGAGCCGTTCGCCGGCCCGGGGCCGGCCGCAAGGGGGATAACCCCGACCGGGGTCGCCGACCGATGCCCGGAATCGGCTCCCTCCGCGCCAACGCGAACGCCACCATCGAAGCCACGATCACCGCGATCTCGCCCGTCCGCGACGTCTCGACGTCCCGGGGTCCCGCCCGGGTCGCCGACGCGACGCTCCAGGACGAGACCGGCACCATCACCCTCACGCTCTGGAACGACGAGGCCGGTCGGTACTCCGTCGGACAGAAGGTGAAGATCACCGACGGCTGGGTCAAGGACTTCCGCGGCAAGCTCCAGATCTCGATGGGGCGTTCGGGGACGATCCAGATCCTCGCCTAGGCCGGGGGCGTCCACCGGCCCAGGCGCGGCGGGCGGCGCCCGCTCCCAAGGCACGGCCGCCTCGGACGGCGGGAGCCGTTCTCTTGTAGGCACGCCGTCGTGGGGGCGACCGGGCCGCCGATGCAGAGCCTGAAGGGCCGGGTCGCCGTCGTCACCGGCGGCACGTCCGGGATCGGGCGCTGGATCGCCGAAGGCCTGGCCGCGCGGAAGGCGACGACGGTCCTCGTCGGCCGCTCCCAGGCCCGCACGGTCGGGGTCGCCGGCGAGATCGCCCAGCGGACCGGCAACCCGGAGGTCTATCCGGTGGTCGTGACCGACCTTGCCCTGCGCTCGGAGGTCGCCCGGCTCGCGGGGATCCTACGGGAGCGGTACCCCCGCGTGCACGTCCTCGTCCACAACGCGGGGGGCTACTTCCACCGCCGCGAGGTCACCTCCGAGGGTCTGGAGCGGACGTTCGCCCTGAACGTCCTGGCGCCGTTCCTGCTCACGGCGCTCCTCGTGCCGCGGCTGCAGGAGAGCTCGCCGGCCCGCGTCGTGATGGTCGCCTCGGAGGCGCACCGCGGCCAGGACCTGGACCTCGGGGACCTGCAAGGGGACCGGGAGTACCGGGGGTTCCGCGCCTACGGCCGCTCGAAGCTCGAGCTGATCCTGCTGAGCCGCGAGTTCGCCCGCCGCCTCTCCGACCACGGCGTCGCCGTCAACGCCGTGCACCCGGGGTTCGTCGCCTCGGGGTTCGGCCGGAACAACGGCGGAGGGATCGGCCTCGGGCTCGCGCTGCTCGAGCGCCTGTTCGGGCGGAGTCCCCGCAAGGCGGCCGAGGACGTCGTCTTCGTGGCGACGGACGCCAGCCTGGACGGCGTGGCGGGGAAGTACTTCGTCCGACGGTCGCTGCGGCCGGGCTCGACCCCGTCGTCCGACCCCGACGCCGCCCTTCGGCTGTACGAGGCGTGCGCCCTCGCGTCCAAGCCGTTCCTCTAGGTCCCCGCGACGTCGGGAGCGGAGACGGCCGGCCGCGGCGACGCGTTCGGCCGGCGGCGTCACTCCTCGGCGACCGGGCGCCCGCCCTCGGACTCGGCGAACTTGTGCACGACGTCGACGAACGTCGAGTGCGACCAGGCGAGCGGCGTGGCGCTCCGCGGCTCCCCGCTCGCCCGGTCGACCTGCTCCGGCAGGAGGTGGGTCGGCGTGGCGTGCGCGACGGCCCACTCGATCAGCTCCCGCGAACGCGCCGGCTCGCCCAGGCGGAGGCGCGCCTCGGCGAGCCAGAGGGTGCAGACGATCCAGGGGTTCTCGTGGCCGTAGTAGGCATCGCCCTCGTAGCGGGCGAGCCCGCCGGTGCCGGGGACCCACAGGCGACCCTCGATGGCGTCGACCGTCGCCCGGGCCCGGGGGTCGTCCCAGGGCAGCAGCCCGAGCTTGAGGGCGAGGAGCACCGAGGCGTCGAGCTTCTCGTCCCGAGGCTCGACCGAGCGGACGAAGCGCCCGAGGTTCGCGTCGTAGAGGTGGGAGATCGCCGCCTCCCGCACCTCGTTGGCGGCCGTCCGCCACGGATCCGGGTCCTTGCCGATCTCGGCGGCGATCCGGGCGGCCCGCTCCAGGGCGTGGGCCACCGCCGCGGTGCTGTACAGGTGGACCCCCATCCGTTCCTCCCAGAGGTCGAAGCTCGGTCGGGGAAGGTGGGTCGTCGCGTCCCGGAACGACGCGAGGAAGTTCGCGGCCCCCTTCACCAGGGGCCACAGGGTGACGAGGACATCCGGGTCGCGGCCTCGCTTGAAGTGGTGCCACGCCGCGGCGACGACCGTCGCGGTCTGGTCGATCTGCAGGAACGGCGGGGGATGCCAGGTGCTCCCGAGGGCGCCGTCCGGGAAGTGCCGGTGGAAGAATGAGCCGTCCGGGCTCTGGCAGTGCTGGGCGAAGGCGAGGAACCGGGAGGCTCCCTCGTAGAGCCCGGCCTCGTCCATCGCCTTCGCGACGTACCCGCCGTCGCGCCACCAGCAGTAGTTGTAGGTGTCGCCGGCGGCCACGAGGGACCGGGTGTCCGGCGAGGCGATGATCGCCCCGTCGGAGCCGCTCAGGTGCCGCATCACGAGCACGCTGGCGCGGTAGACCTCCTGGCCGAGCTCGCCCAGGCCCTGGGGAGGGTGGGGGAGCCGGCGCTCGGCCCACGACTCCCAGAACCGCTCCGCCTCGCGGACGAACCGTCGCGTTCCCCCGTGGCGGACGTAGTCGCGGACCTCGTGCACGCCGGGGAGGCTTCGGGCCGCCGCGAGGAAGATCCGAAGCTCGACCTCGCCGTCGGCCGGCGGCTCCAGGTCCCACTGCATGACGCTGTCCGCCGCCCCGTGCGCGACCGGCCGGCCCTCGAGGCGTCCGTCCTCCGCGTCGACGTACGTCCCGCGCAGCCCCTTCAGGGTGTGCTCGCCGCAGACGGCGTGGGTGAACGTCGGCTCGGCGAAGAACTCGAAGTAGTAGCCCCGCTTGTAGTGGACGAGCGACGGGCCGGCGGGATCGACGTAGGCCGTGTCCTGGTACATCGACTCGGCGATCTGGAACGCGTGGTAGGCGAACAGGCGGACCGGGCGGGCCGGCTCGGCCCGCAGCCGGACCACCCGCACGAGGAGGTCGTGGTTCGGGTGGACATGGTCCCGGACCGACAGCTGGAGACCCTCGCCGGTCCACCGGGACTCCGGGAGGTGACCCGCCCCGTACGGCCGCTGCTCGATGGCGTAGCCGTTCCCTCGCCGAAGCCAGGCGAACTTTCCGGCGCGGACGTCGAACAGGCCCAGGCGAGCCTCGCGGAGCTGCTGGAACTGGCCGGGGTACGGGTAGAACAGCTCGTTCCAGTCGCCGTTCTCGTTGACCGTGAGCAGGAGGCGACCGTTGCCGGCGACCTGCGTGATCATCGCGAGGCGGACCGCGTCCCCTCGGGCGAGCCCCGGACCATGGTCGGGCGGAGAGGGGCCGGCCGGCGTCTTGAACCGTTCGTTCGAACCGCAGGCGTCGGCGGGGCCCTAGTGGAGGGTCGGAACGCCGAGCTTCTCGAGGGCGCGACGCCTCAGGTCGGTGAGGGCGTTCATGTAGTTGGCGTAGGCGTCGTACGGGCTCTCGTAGCTGGAGAAGTACTGATGCACGCTCTGATCGGCCCCGTGGCCGCTGACGTACATGTAGTAGAAGTGGTCGGACGTGAGCAGGCGTCGCCAGTCCGTGAGGATCGCCGTATCCCCGGCCTGCCGGACCACGACGCCGACCTTCTTGGCGGCCTCGAACGCCGAACGCTGCAGATCGTTGCCGAGCCAGGCCCCCAGGTCGCGGTTCTGGTCGGCCCAGCTCAT
>JASIDM010000042.1 GCA_030044695.1 Thermoplasmata archaeon | reverse complement strand
CACCAGGGGGGGAGCTTGGGGACGAGGAACGTCCGGTCCAGGTCCCCGTCCTTGAGCCGGGCGAAGAACGTGTCGACGCAGTCGTCGATCACCTTGCCGTAGGCGCGGAGGTCGTCGACGGTCTGAGGCTCGGGAAGGTCGCCGAGCTCGAACTTCGCTCCGTTCACGGCGGACATCCGGACGATCCAGGTCTCGATGCCGCCGATGGAGTGGCCGAGGATGTCGAGCAGCGTCGGGAACGACGCGCCCCGGTCCCGCTTCAGCTCCTCGAGGGGGAGCTTCGAGAGGGTCTCGAAGTACCCCTGCCGCGCCACGCGGTTGTACTCGTACCAGTCGCGGATCGACTCCAGTTCCGTGCCCATCTCCTCTCGACCTCCGTGCCCTTCGGTCCCCGTGAGCTAACGGCCGTGGATCCTCGCTCCGCGCGGGCCCCTAGACGACGTTGGTGTAGGCGGTGAGCCGTTGGACCTGCTCGCCCTCGAACTCGTAGACGTTACAGTACCGAACGTGGATCACTTTCCCGTCCTTCAAGAACACCTGCACGGTGCCCTCGGCGACCACGACGTTGCCGTCCTCGAACATCCGCGCGATATCGTTCTGGAGCTTGGTCACGTCCGGTCCAGGTTCCATCTCCTTCAGGAACTCCTTCTTTCCGTGCGTTCGCGTGGGGGCGCCCACCTCCCAGCGCTCGAAATCCTCCGTCACCATCGGGAGCATGCCGGCCCAGTCCTGGCGACTGAAGCAGGCCGCCAGGTGCTCCACGATCTTCTTGCGGGGGCTCATCGGTGACGGACCGCCGTTCCGCTACAAAACGACAACCGCCGCAGACCCGCGCCGGCTGACCGTCTGGACGAGCCGTGTACCTCGGGGTGCGCCGAACGGAGTGTCCCGAGGACGGGCCGTGGTCCCGTGGGCTTCCTGAGGGCCGTGGCGGCCGGTCGCCCGCGGGGCAGGGCTAAAGAGGCCGGCACGAGCGACGGCCCCGACGATGGCGACGTGGGACGACTTCTTCGTGGCGCAGGTCGGCGCCTCGGCGGCCCTCGCCGGGTTGGTGTTCGTGGGCCTCTCGATCAACATGGCGAAGATCGTGGCCAACGCTTCGCTACCGAATCGCGCCCTGCAGGCGGTCACCCTGCTGTTCTCGATCCTGATCGTGGCGTCCGTGCAGCTCGTCCCCGGTCAGTCGCTCCCGGTCCTCGGGCTCGAGGTCGTCGGCATCGGGATCGGCTTTGGTGCCGTCACGGCCCGGGTGACGTTGAACAGTCTTCGCCGGGTAGCTCCGGAGTACCGGCGCTGGCACGTGCTCGAGTCGTCGGTGGCCGTGGCCGCCCCGGTGCTCTACGTCGGCGCAGGTCTCGCCCTGCTGCTGGGGCGTCTCTCCGGGAACTATCTGATCGTGCCGGCGTTCCTGATCTGCTTCGTGGTCGCCATCATCGACGCCTGGGTCCTCCTGGTCGAGATCAATCGCTAGGCCGGCAGCATGGCCCGGGGCTCGGGCCGCCGGCGAGCTCGGAGGTCCCGCGAACCGTCGGAAGGCCTGTGGCCTTGGTCCGGAGCGTCGCCGAGGAGGTCGTCGGCGAGACTAGGCCGCGGGCTTGTACGCCTGCATCGGCCGTCCCGCCTGGATGACGAGCATGACGAACCGATGGTCCCGGCGCGCCCCGGCGAACAGGGGCGAGAGACGGACCTTCACCGCCTGCATGGTGTGGTTCCTCGCGGCGGCGAACATGTACTCGAAGAACCGATCGAGGTCGCCGAGGGCGTAGTAGATGTAGCCGATCGCCGATTGACGGGTCGTGCCCTTCTTGAACAGCTCGTCGATCTTGGCGATCATGCGGACGGCCGTCTCCCGGTCGCCCTGCAGCGCGGCGAGGTAGCCCCGGCAGAGCAGCGCCGAGTCGCTGTTGGGGGCGACGCGCTCCAGCTCGCGGATCGTCGTCTCGGCCTGCGCGTAGTCGCCCTTGAAGATGTAGTAGTCGGCGAGGCCGTGGTAGGCGTCGACCGGGTCGACCTCCACGTTCCGCTCCCAGTACGCGAGGGCCTCCTCGTGCCGACCGGAGTTGAAGAACGCCTCGCCCTGCCGGCGGATCATCGGGGGGGAGAGCGGGTCGAGCTTGTACGCCTCCTCGGCGAGCAGGGTGTACGACTCGAGGATCCCGAACGAACCCGCCAACGAGCTCAGGATGCTGCGGGCCTGCGCCAGGTTGGGGTTGAGCTCCAGGGCGCGCCGGAGCTCGGAATCGAGGATCTCCGCCGGGGCGTCCGCCATGAACGCGAGCTCGCCGAGCAGGACGTGGGCCTCGGCGAAGTCCGGATCGAGCTTGCTCGCCCGTTCGGCGGCCGCCTTCCCCATCTCGATGGCGCCGGTCCAGGTGAGGTACCCCTCGGCGCCCAGGTTGATGTAGGCCCGCGCGAGCCCGGCGTAGGCGCGGGCGAACGTCGGGTCCGTCTCGATCGCCCGCTGGAAGTGCTCGAGCGAGCTCCGGAGCGACGGCTCGTCCTTCTTCCAGATGAGCGCCTGCCCCTGGAGGAAGGCGAGGTACGCTTCCGTCTGCTTGGGCCGCTCGAGCCCGGGGACGGGCGTCTGGGGCTTGGTGAGGCTCCCCGGCAGCGACGTGGCGACCTTGGTCGCGATCTCGCTCTGCACGGCGAAGATGTCGTCGAGATCGTCGTCGTACTTCGCGGTCCACAGGTGCTCCTCCGTGGCGACGTCGATCACCTGGACGGTGACCCGGATCTTGTTCGCGGCACGACGGACGCTGCCCTCGACGACCGTCCCGACGCCCAGTTCCTTGCCGATCGTCGTGACCTTCTTCTCGGTCTTCTTGTAGCCGATCACGGAGGTCCGGGCGATGACCTTGAGGCCGGGCACGAGCGAGAGGTTCGCGATCAGCTCCTCCGTCAATCCGTCGGCAAAGAACTCGTCGTTGGGGTCCGGGCTGATGTTGGCGAACGGAAGCACCGCCAGCCGGGTCCGGTCCAGCGGCGTGGCCTCCTCTCGGGGTTCGGCCGGATCGCGCCGCTCCCAGGACGGCAACACCCGATAGACCTCCAGGGGAAGTTGCAGGCCCTTCAGCGCCTTCGGTTCGAGCCGCTCGAACCTCTCCGTGACCTTGGTCCGGACCTGATCGTAGACCGCTCCCGAGACGCAGACGCCCCCGGGGTCGGCGAGCGGCTCGATCC
>JASIDM010000041.1 GCA_030044695.1 Thermoplasmata archaeon | reverse complement strand
TCGGTCGGCCGAGGACCCGCGCGATCGCCCGTCGTTCGGCCGGCGAGCCGTCCCGCCAGGCCCGGACGACCAGGAGCGTCCGCTTCCCCTCCACGAGATCGTTGGCGCTCTTCCCCGCCTGGCCGCCGTCGAAGCCCGCCCCGAGGACGTCGTCGCGGAGCTGAAACGCGACCCCGAGGTCCGTCCCGATCGCCTCGACGTCGTCGAGGAGCGCCGCGGATCCCCCGGCAAGGACGGCCCCCAGGCGCA
This sequence comes from Thermoplasmata archaeon, assembly GCA_030044695.1. Classification (GTDB taxonomy): domain Archaea; phylum Thermoplasmatota; class Thermoplasmata; order Lutacidiplasmatales; family UBA184; genus Lutacidiplasma. The sequence continues at coordinate 5,236 of JASIDM010000041.1, read as the reverse complement.
ACGGCGACACCACGGTGTAGATTGCCGACTTGAGCCGGTGGACCTCGAGGACGTCCCGCTCGGTGACGGCCGCGGGGGCGAGGGTGCCGTTGCGCAGGTCGAGCAGCTGACCGTAGGCCGTGAGGCGGGTCATCCGGACCAGCTCGCGCAGCGCGGCGAGCCGACGCTCGGACGGTCCCACGGCCGCCAGGAGGTCCCCGAGGGTGAACGGCTCCTCCAGGTCGCCGAGCGTGATCGCCACGCCGACGCCGTACTCCGCGCTCGAGCCGACCCCCCGGGCCCTCGCGTGCAACCGCGCGACCTCGCGGTGGACCGTCGGCCCCCCCCGTCGGAGCTCGGCGTGGTCGATGATGTCGTCGTGGACGAGCATCCAGCTCTGGAAGTGTTCGAGGGCGGCCGCCGCTGGAACGGCGGGGGTCGGGGGCTTGCCCGTCACCAGGTGGTGCCCCGCGAGGACCAGCAGGGCCCGGAACCGCTTGCCTCCGCGGAGCGAGAACTCCCGGTTCAGGCGGACGTACGGGCGGACCGCGGGGGGGACCTCGCCCTGGACCGCGTCGTAGTCCCGGGCCAGACGACCCTCCACGGCGGGCAGGTAGCGATAGAGCCCGGAGAACTCCACGGCCGGTGCCGGTGGACGACCACCGTATATAATTCGACGCCGCCTCGCCCGGAGCGATGGCGAGCGCCCCGTTCGTCCGGCTCGCCTCGGCCGTGGTCGAGGCGATGGGCCAGCGCCTCGAGGCGGGCAAGCCGACCGACGAAGGTCTGGTCCTTCGCACGGGCGACGACTTCCTCTACGCGTTCCTCGAGGACCCCAGCCGGGTCTCGCTCGAGGACCTGCGCCGGCTGACCGCCGGCGACGGCCGGCCCTCGGCGCGCGTCGTGGTGCTGACCCCGGGTCGGTTGCCCCCCCTGCTCGCCCAGGAGCTGGGGCGCGGCGGGGCGACGCTCGTCGAGGGGGCACGGTTCGCGGAGCTGGCCCGACAGCTGGGGCTGGGGAGCTGGATCGGCGAGGAGCCCCGCGCCCCCCCGGCGGAGGAGCGACGGCTCCTGCCGAGCGCCCGGCAGCTGGATGACGTCATGCACCGGGCCCGGGTCTGGCTGGAGTGGGGCGTCCCGGCCCTCGCCCTGCGCTTCTACCGCCAGGCCTCCGACCTGAAGCCGGAGTTCGAGCCGGCCCGCGTGGGGATCGGCCGGGCCCTCCTCGCCCTCGGCCTCACCGATGACGCGGATCGCCAGTTCGACGAGGTCCTTGGGGCCCACCCCCAGGACGTCGACGCCCGGCTCGGCAAGGCCGCCGTCCTCGGCGCGAGGTCCCGCCCGAAGGAGGAGGTCGCGCTCTACCGCCAGCTGCTCGAGGAGGACGCCGCGCGCTCGGAGGTCCGCGCCCACCTGATCGCGGCGCTGGTCGACCTCGGGGACTGGCAGAGCGCCCGCGTGGAGATCGAGGCGATGCTGGCACGTACCCCGGAGGACCCGCAGTTGAGGTTCCTGCACGGCGTCGCGCTGGAGCGGACCGGCTCCGCGGCGCTCGGAGCGGCGGACCGGGACGAGGCACGCCGTCTGGGACTGACCTACGACCGGGAGGCGGTCCTCTGCGAACAGCTGGGACTCCCTCCGCCTCCCCGACCCGTGGCGGCGGTCGCCGCCCCGCCGACCCGTGGCCGCGCCCCTACCGCCCCCGCCGGGGGCCACGTTGCCGCACCCCCGTCGCCAAAGCCCGCCCCCCCGCGCGCGAGGCCCCGACCCGCTCGGCCTTCTCCCGGGGTACGCCGCGCGGCCCGCAAACGTAAGTAGCGGCACCGAGGCTCGTGACCCCGAGCCCGGAACGTGCGGATCGTTTCCGTCCTGCCGAGCGCCAGCGAGATCGTCTGCGCGCTCGGGGCTCGAGCCGAACTGGTCGGGCGGAGCGCGGAGTGCGACTACCCGGCTGACGTCCTCGAGCTGCCGGTCGTGATGCGCCCTCGGACCCTCGACGCGGACCGGCCGTCCGCGGAGATCGACCAGCGCGTGCGGTCGGCGCGGTCCGCCGGGGAGAGCCTGTACGAGCTCGACGTGCCGCTCCTCCGTCGGCTACGGCCGGACGTGCTGCTCACGCAGGATCTCTGCGGGGTCTGCTCGGTGACCGGAGAGGAGGTCGCCAGGGCGTGTGCGGAGGCCGACGTGCACCCGGAGATCGTCGCCCTCACGCCCCGGACGCTCGACGAGGTATGGGCCTCCGTCGAAACGGTGGGTGCGGCGATCGGCCGCGCCGACCTTGGCCGTCGTCGTGCCGCCGAGCTCCGTCAGCGCGCCCGGCCTTCCGGGAGCCCGCCCCGGAGCTCCGTGGCCGTCGTGGAGTGGCTCGATCCCCCGATCCTCGCCGGGCTCTGGACGCCGTCGATGATCGTCGCCGCGGGCGGGGTCGCGTTGGGCCCGTCGGGGGGCGACGTGGGACATCGCACGACGTGGGAGGCGATCGCGGAGCTCCGGCCCGAACTCCTGGTGCTGAGCCCGTGCAGTTTCCCGGTCGACCGGACCCTCGCCGAGCTTCGGCGCTCCGCGCTCACCGGCGCGGTCGCCCGATCGGTGGTGGGCGGTCGCGCCTACGTCGCCGATGAGGCGTACTTCAGCCGACCCGGCCCGCGCCTCGCGCACGGGGTGGAGCTGCTGAGGGACCTGCTCGGCCGTGCGGAAGGGCCGTTCCCGATGCCGGTCCGCTCGCTCGAGCCCGACGCCGGGGTGCTCGCATGACCGGAGGGATCCGGTACTACTACTCCACGGTCGCCCCTCCGACCCGGCGGCCGGGGATCACCACCTCGTCCAAGGAGATCCTCCAGATCGGCATCGCCTACCTCGTGCTCACGTTCGATCTCCTCCTGATCTTCTCCAACAGCACGATCCTGTTCGGCACGGGCGGGATCGGGCTCGTAGCGGCGCTCTCGCCAGGGATCGTCGCCGTGGCCGCCACGGCCGCGCTGACCGGCTTCGTCGTCCACGAGATGGCCCACAAGATCGTCGCCCAGCGACGCGGCTACTGGGCGGAGTTCCGGATGTGGCCGACCGGGCTGCTGCTCTCGTTCGTCACGGCGTTCGTGGGGTTCCTCTGGGGGGCCCCCGGCGCCACGGTCGTCGGGGGGATGCCCGAGTCGGACCGGACCGCCTGGGGACGGACGAGCGTGGCCGGTCCGCTCAGCAACTCCGCCTTCGGCCTGATCTTCTTCGTCGCGGGCCTGGGGCTGGCCCTCCGCGGCTGGGGGGTCGCCCAGCTCTACTGGATCTTCGTGCTCGCGTGGATCAACGGTTGGTTCGGCACGTTCAACCTGATCCCCGTCGGGCCGCTGGACGGACGCAAGGTGCTGCGGTGGAACCGCGGCGTCTGGGTCGGCGCCATCCTGCTCACCGGCTCGATCGCCGCCGTCAGCATCCTCGCCGAGCTCTCGGTGGCGTTCTACGGCAATCCGTTCCACTGCTTCCACGCGGCGGCCTCCTGCCTGTAGGGGACCGTCGGTGCCGGCCCCGCGGGTCGTCGACCTCGGACAGGGTCGTCGGCTGCTCGATCTTGACTTTCGGGACACCGAGGGGCTGGTCGCCGCCTACCTGCTGCCGGAGCCCGACGGCTGGGCCCTGGTCGAGACCGGGCCGACCTCGTGCCGTCCGGCCCTGCTCCGCGCGGTGGCGGCGGCCGGGGTCGCTCCCGCCGAGGTCCGCGACGTGCTGGTCACGCACATCCACCTCGACCACGCCGGGGGGCTCGGCGCGATCGCCGCGGAGTTCCCCAACGCCCGCCTGCACGCCCACGAGCTCGGCGTTCCCCACCTGATCGACCCGACGCGGCTCGTCGCCGGGGCCCGCCGCGTCTGGGGGGAAGGCTCCGACCGCCTCTGGGGACCGGTCGTCCCGACCCCGGCCGATCGGCTCGTCCCGCTCCGGGGGGGCGAGGAGATCCCGCTGGTCGGCGGGGCGCTGCGGGTCCTCGCGACGCCGGGCCACGCCAAGCACCACCTCGCCTTCTTCGATACGGCGCGAAAGGCGCTCCTGGCGGGCGATGGAGCCGGGGTGCTGCTCGAGCGAGCGAGCCGGGTGCGACCGGCGGTGCCTCCCCCGGACCTCGACCTCGAGCAGCTGTTCGCGAGCCTGGAGGCGATGCGTAGGACCGACCCGCGGCAGGTCCTCCTCAGCCACTTCGGCCCGGCCCCGGAGGGGCCGACGTTCCTGACGACGTACCGGGGCGTCGTGGAACGGTGGCGGGACGTGGCGCTCGCCGCGGCGCGGGAGCGACCGGAGCCGAACTACGTGGCGGAACGGCTGAGGGAGCACGACCTGGCGACCGGGCCGTCGCCGACCGGGGACATCGCGTCGCTGGTCTCGGGCTACGACCTTGCGGCCCAGGGGCTGCTGCGCTACTTCCAGCGCCACGGCGACCTGGGCGGGACGGCGGGGTGACCGAGCTCGACCCGCGGCGGCGGGCCGTGGCCGCCTGGACGCTCCTGGTCGCCCGGGCGGCCTACGCCTACAACTGGTACGACATCGGCGGGGTGCTGCCGTTGGTCGGGCAGCACTTCGCGATCGGCACGGTCGACCGCGGCGTCGTGCTGGCCGCCTTCCTGCTCGGCGCGGCGATCTTCCAGCTCCCCGCGGGCTACGTGGCGATGCGCTGGGGGAACCGGGCCACTTCGATCGTCGCCCTCGGGGTGATGGGGGCCTTCGCCCTCGCCTCGGCCGCCAGCCCGAACTGGATCGTCCTCGCCGGCCTCCGCTTCGGGGCGGGAGGGGGGGCGGCGTTCTTCTTCGCCCCGGCGCTCGGGATCGTGACCTCCTACTACCCGGCCGGCCAGCGCGGGTTCATGATCGGGGCCTACAACGGCGCGTTCAGCGCCGGCTCCGCCGTGGGGCTGTTCGCCAGCGCCGCGCTGGGGCCGAGCATCGGCTGGTCCCTGGCGCTCGGGCTGGGAGGGCTGCTCCTGCTCGTCCTCACGGCGGTCGCCGCTGTCGCCGTACCCTCGGCCGGCGAGGCGGCCCACACCCCCTTGCGGCAGCTCCCCCGGGCCTCGTCCCCCGTGGTCCGCTCGCGCGGGCTCTGGGCGGTGGCGGTCGGGGGCGCCGGACTGTGGGGTGGCTACTACATCGCCGCGCAGTTCTTCGTGAACTTCGCCCGCGCGGTCCACCCGGGCTGGACCCTGGCGCTCGCGGCCGCGGCGCCGACGACGATGATCGCCGTGGAGATCGCGGGCGGGCCCCTCGGGGGCTGGCGCGG
>JASIDM010000040.1 GCA_030044695.1 Thermoplasmata archaeon | reverse complement strand
AACCTCCCGATCGCGCACGTGGCGCTGGGGCGCCGGACCGACGCGGGCCGAGCGATGGAGACCGCGCAGGCGGCGTTCGAACGCTCCGACTGGGCCCAGGGTGACGGGGCGCGCCGCGGGAAGGCGCTCGCGCGCCTCGCCGGGTTGCTCGAGGCCCAGGCGGAGGAGTTCGCCCGGCTCGAGAGCCGCAACATGGGCAAGCCGATCCGCGAGGCCCGGATCGACATCGGCTACGTCGTGCGGACGTTCGAGTACGTCGCCGGCCTCGCCGACAAGGTCGAGGGGTCGACGATCCCCGTTCCGGGCAGCCGGCTCAACTACACGCTCCGCGAACCCCTGGGGGTCACGGTGCACATCGCCCCCTGGAACTATCCGCTCCTCCTCGCGATGCGTTCGGTCGCCCCCGCGCTCGCCGCGGGGAACGCCGTGGTCCTCAAGCCGGCGAGCCTGACGCCGCTCACCGCGTTCCGCCTGGCCCGGCTCGCGAAGGCGGCCGGGCTGCCGGACGGGGTCCTCAACGTGGTCTCCGGTCCGGGCGGGGAGCTCGGCGAGGCGCTGGTCCGCGACCCGCGATGCCGATCGGTCTCGTTCACCGGCAGCGGGGAGATCGGCCGCCGGATCGCCGCGATCGCGGCGGAGCGGGTGATCCCAGCGACCCTCGAGCTGGGGGGCAAGAGCCCCGTCGTCGTGCTGCCGGACGCCGATCTGGAACGCGCCGCCCGCGGGATCGCGCTCGGGATCTTCGGCAACGCCGGCCAGATGTGCTGGGCCGGCTCGCGGCTGATCGTCCACGACTCGGTGCGGGCCGAGCTGATCGAGCGCCTGCGCAAGATCGCCGAGGCGACCCGCCTGGGACCGGGCTCCGAGGAGGGGACGGAGATGGGACCTCTCGTCTCCCGCGAGCAGGAGGCTCGGGTCCTGGAGTACGTCGACTCGGCCCGCGCCGACGGAGGGACGGTCGTCACGGGGGGGACCAAGGCCGCGGACCCCAAGCTGCGGGACGGGAACTTCGTGCTGCCGACCGTCCTCACCGATCTCGCGCCGGAGGCCCGCGCGGCGAAGGAGGAGATCTTCGGCCCGGTGCTCTCGGCGTTCTCCTTCTCGGAGGTCGACGAGGCGCTACGGCTCGCGAACGCGACGCCGTACGGACTGTTCGCGGCGCTCTGGACGCGGGACCTGGCATGGGCCCACCACGTCGCCCGCCGGCTCGAGGCCGGGATGGTCGTCGTGAACGAGCCCCCGCTCACCTTCCCCCAGACCCCGTTCGGCGGGCACAAGGAGAGCGGCCTCGGGACCGAGCAGGGCGCGGGCGTCGTCGCCAGCTACACCCGGACGAAGAACGTCCTGGTGAACATCGCCGTGCCCAGGCGCAAGGCCTAGCCCCCCGCCCCGCGCGCGGGTTCGTACGAAACCCGAAAAGGCCCCCTTCCGGCTGGGACGCCGATGGCCGAGGGGGGCGACGCCGTCACCTGGGGTGCGTGCCGCTACTGCGGCACGGCGGTCGCGCCGGGAGCGACGGTCTGCGCCCTGTGCGGGGAGGACCGTCCGGTCCCCGCCTCCGGCCTGGCGAAGGCTCCCCGGTCCGTGCGACGGCGGATCGCCCTGACGAACTGGCTCCGCGCGCTGATCGTCGTGGGGCTCGCCGTGGCCCTCGCCTACACGCTGATCGACGCGGTCTGGACGGGCCCGCCGGTCGTGGCCGACCCCCTGACCACCACCGGGACGTACCATCTCGCCCCGGGGACCCAGCCGATCCTCGACGGCGCGGTCACCGGCGGCGACTACGTCGTGGGCAACTTCACGACGATCCAGCCGTTCGACGCCGCGGTGACGCTGTCGGTGTACAACTGGAGCCAGTGGTACGGCCTGGTGACGAACGGCACGGGGAGCCCCGCGTGGTCGACCCCCTCGGAAGGGAGCGGCCGGATCATCTTCACCGCCCTCGACACCGGAACGTACGTCTTCGTGCTGACCGATCCGCTGCCGCTCAACATGACGGTCTACGTCGCCACGGAGTACGAGTCGAACGTCGGCGACGACGGCTTCGGCTAGTTCGTGGAGGGGGCCGACGGCTCGCTCCCGGCGGGACTCTCCGACCGGCGGAGCAGCTCGGCCGGGATCCGGTCGGCCAGGTAGACGGTCTTGCCGGCGCGCATGATGACGATCCCCTCGGCCTGGGCACGTCGCGCGTCGATCTCGAGGACGATCGGCTCGGGCGTGCGGACCTTGCCCGCGGCGACGGCGTCGGGCGCGGTCTTGGAGAGGTGGACCTTGCGTCGGTCGGACGGCCGCAGCCCCACCTCGAGCACGATCGCCGCCTCGTCGGCCGTCACGGGGTAGTACAGGTGCTCCGGGATGTCCTCGGTGGGCAGGTCCAGCTCCACCTCGAGCGTGTGGCCGTACGTGGCGCGGATCCGATCGTCGCGGATCTCGTAGCGACCCTTGCCGTCGGTCTCCGCGATGGCGATCAGGTGCTGGGGCTTCAGCCAGCGGTAGACGGGGTGGCGCTGGGAGATCGCGCGGGCGATCGCAGGCAGCTCGATCCAGCCGTGGGCCTCCACGGAGAGCCCGTAACGGTCCGGGAAGTGCCGCAGGATCCCCGTGAGGACCCGCCCGAGGTGGTCGAGCTCCCGGTCGTTGAGCAGGAACCGGCCCCCCTGGCCGCAGATCGGGCAGCTCTCGGCGCGGAAGTAGCCGTGCTGGGCGCACTCCTTCAGCATCGAGCGAACGCGACCGTCACGCCTTGACCTTGTCCGCCTTCTTCTCGAAGTCGGTCAGCAGGTCGTCGTAAAGGTCCGTCAGGTCCTTGAGCACCCGCTTGAGGACCTGCTGGGGCTTCTCGCCCCGGGTCCTCAGCTGAAGCGTGGGGCGATCCAGGAACGGATGGCCGAGCAGGTAGCGGGCTTCGACGACCTTCTCCTCGCGCTGGAGGGCCTCCACGAGCGGGACGAGCAGGGTCTCTTCCCCCTTCGGAAGCTCGACCCGCAATAGGTCGTGCTCCTTCTCGACGACACGAAGCTCCATCTACGGCCCCGGGAGAGCACCCCACCTGGGCACCTCTTTTAACGGTGGCGGCGCCGTCGAGCCCGTCCGGCCCGGCGGCCGAGCCCGGTGCCGCCGGACCTTTAACCTCCGGCTCGTGGGCCGGCCGCCGTGACCCGCTGGCTCGTCGTCGGAGGGGGCGCCCGCGAGCACGCGATCGCCGTGACCCTGGCTCGGGCGGGCGCGGAGCTCGTGGTGGCGAGCCCGAACGCGAACCCGGGGCTCGAGCGGCTGGCCCGCGCCTCCGCCCGCCTCGCCCCGGACGCGACGGACCGCGTCGTCGACCTCGCGACCCGGGAACACGTGGACGCGACGGTCGTCGGTCCGGAGGCCCCGCTCGCCGCCGGCCTCGCCGACCGCCTTCGCGCGGCGGAGATCCCCACCGTCGGGCCGTCCCGGGCGACCGCCCGTCTCGAGTCCTCCAAGGTCTTCTGCCGGGAGCTGCTGGCCCGCCACCGGGTCGAGGGCCAGCCGCGGTTCGCGGTCCTCACCTCCCCGGAGGACGTCGATCGGGAGGTCGCCGCCTTCCCCGGCCCGTTCGTCGTGAAGCCGAGCGGCCTCACCGCCGGTAAGGGGGTCCGCGTCCAGGGCGCCGACTTCGCCGACGCCCAGGAGGGGGCGATCTACGCGAAGACCCTTGTGGTCCAGGGCGAGCCCGCGCTCCTGGAGGAGCGGCTCGAGGGCGAGGAGTTCAGCCTGATGGCGTTCGTGACCGACGACGGCGTCCGAGCGATGCCGGCGGTCCAGGACTTCAAGCGGGCGCTTGAGGGCGACCAGGGCCCGAACACCGGCGGGATGGGCGCGTACTCGCAGCGGGACCATCTGCTGCCGTTCCTCGGCCCGGAGGACCGCGACCGGGCCTACCGCGTCCTCGACGGCGCCGTGGCGGCGCTCCGGGCGGAGGGCCTACCGTACCGCGGGATCCTGTACGGCGGGTTCATGCTCACGGCCCAGGGCCCCCGGCTGCTCGAGTTCAACGTCCGCTTCGGCGACCCGGAGGGGATCAACGTCCTCACGCTGTACGAGGAGGGGAACTTCTCGGAGCTCCTCCTCGGGATCGCCACCGGCCATCTGGATCCGAACCTGGTCCGGTTCCGGCGTCGCTCGACCGTCGTGCGGTACCTCGTCCCGGTCGGGTACGGCAGCCGCGCCGTCGGGGGGGCCGTCCTGGAGCTCGACGAGGCGGCGATCGAGGCCGACGGCGTCCACGTGCTGTACGGGAACGTCGAGGCCGCCGGCCCGGCGGCCGTGCGGCTCGGCACCAGCCGGGGCGTGGCCCTGGTCGGGGAGGCGAGCGCGATCCACGAGGCCGGGAACCGGGTCGAGCACGCGCTCCGGCATGTTCGGGGCGACTACTACCTCCGGCACGACATCGGCACGCAGGCCGATCTGGCGCGCCGCTGGGAGCATGTCCGCCACCTCCTGCGGCCGGGCGCCCGCCCGTCGCCGCTGCCGCTGAGCGTCGCTCCGCCCGAAGCCCCTCCGTCCAGCGCCGGGCCGCCCGAGCAGCTCACGGGGTGACCGCGCCGGCCGCTCAAGGGTAAAGAGGCCGTCCCCGCTTCGCTCCGTTCCCATGTTCTGTCCCCGGTGCAAACGCCTGATGCGACCGGACCGCGGCGCCCACGTTTGGCGGTGCTCCGGCTGCGGCCACACGATGCCGCTCGGGCGCGGGGTCGAGGTCGGGCGCTCGACCCCCGCCGAGCGGAAGGTCGATGTCGTCGAGACGAGGACGGCCACGCTGCCGAAGGCCGAGGAGACGTGCCCGAAGTGCGGCCACGGGGAGGCGTACTGGGTCCTCCGCCAGACGAGGGGCGCCGACGAGCCCGAGACGCGCATCTTCGAGTGCACGAAGTGCGGGCACAAGTGGCGGGAGTACCAGTGAGCCCGGAGCCGTTCGCAACGGTCACGGCGGCCTTGGCCCCGGAGGCGCTGGGCCGTCCGATCCGCCTGCGCGGATGGGTCCTGCGCACCCGCTCGTCCGGCGGGATCCTCTTCGTGCTGCTGCGCGACCGCACCGGCGTCGTCCAGGTCACCGGCCGCCGGGACGCCCTGGGCCCCGAGGGGTTCGACGCCGCCGAGCACGTCCAGATCGAGGGCGCGATCGAGGTCGACGGGACGGTCGCCGAGGACCGCCGGGCTCCGGGGGGGCGGGAGGTCCGGGCCGGGGCGATCCGGGTCGTCCACGCCGGCGAGCCGTTCCCGATCTTCGCCGACCAGACCGAGGAGTTCCGGCTCGACCAGCGCCACCTGGTCGTCCGCTCCCAGGAGCACGTCGCCACGTTCCGCGTGAAGGCCGAGCTGCTGCGGGCCTTGCGGGAGTTCCTGGCCCGCGAGGA
>JASIDM010000039.1 GCA_030044695.1 Thermoplasmata archaeon | reverse complement strand
CGCGGGCACCGGCGCGGCGGCCGTGCTCGCGCGCCGGCGCTCCCACCCGGGCCCGCTGCAACCCGCGGGCTCGGCGACCCCCCCGGCATCGCCCCCTCCGGCCTCGCCGCCCCCGTCCGGGCCGGCGCCTCCCCCAGGGGCGACCTAGGCGAACTGTTTCCGGGGACCCCGCCGGGATCCGGCGGGGTCCTCGCGCTCCCTACGGACCACGACGCTGAGGTCGGTGGACCCGGGCCGAGCGCCCTTCCGTCCCCGCCCGCAGGGCGCTCGGACCGTGCGAGACCGTGGCTCGGTGCTCTATTAAGCCCCAGGTTATACGACTCGGGCCATGTCGACTCGCGCGAAGTTTTTGGTGGTGTCGATCGCGGCGCTGACCGTGCTGTCGGTCGTCGTCGGGGTACTCGCCGTAGTCCCCGCCGGCGCCCTCGGCTCCGCTCGGGGGGCCGCCACGGGCGGCGCCTCGTTGACCGGGGTCTCGAGCGCGGCCCTCGCTCGCCAGACCGACCTGTTGGACAGCATCCTGAGCGAGACCTCCGCCGCCGGCGTCCCGATGTCCGCGGTGTCGTTGCCGAACCTCCTCGGTCAGGAGCACATGGACGGCAACGTCGTCAGCCCGCTCACGACCGTCGCGCCGGCCCCCATGGGGATCGGGACGATCGGCGTGATGAACACGAGCGGTCATCCCACGGCCTACACGATCGAGACCTCCAGCTGGGAGGGCTCGATCACCCTCAACAGCGTCAACTCGTTCTGGCTCGACAACGACGGCGCCCTCTCCACGACGGGGACGGACAACACCTTCGGCGTCCAGCTGAACACGGTGACGACGAACACCACGGTCGGCGACACCAGCAACAACAGCTTCTGGACGCAGAACGTGATGTACTACAACCTGGTCCCGGGCGCGGTCACGTTCCTGGACAACATCTGGAACTTCTCCTCGCCGGCGGAGGCGCTCACCAGCGGGACGATCTACGCCGGGAACGGCACCCCGGTCTACCCGGTGTTCTACTACGCCTACGGGCCGACCGTCTCGGTGACGCTGCCGGCGACCGTGCACCTGTACATCAACTCGAGCACCACCAACCTCGTCTCGACCGGCTTCGGCTACACCACGATCAAGTTCGGCTACGAGATCGCGAACGCCGCCACGGGCCGCGGCGAGGCCTCGGGCGTCTACGACACGGTGCTGTTCAACTCCACCGTGGCGATCGGTAAGGTGCCCGCCTCGCCGTTCCTCGTCTCGGGCTCGCAGCTCACGCCGACCGGCTTCCTCCTCTACGACGCGGAGATCATGATCGGCGGCCCCGGTGGCGGGACGACGACCTCGATCTACGGGATCAGCGGCTCCGAGAGCCTGGACTACCTGGACGCCTCGGGACGCTACGTGGCCCCGCCGTCGGCGTGGAACGTCGGCACGGACACCGGGGAGACCTCCGAGGGGATCTCCGAGTGGTACACCACGGCCGGCACCGTGCAGCTCGGCGCCGGTCCGTCGATCCCGGCCCCGCTCTGGGGCGCGACGCCCGGGGGCAACATCGGCAAGGCGACGTTCAGCGGACCGCTGTCGCCGTCCAACGCCTTCGTCTTCTTCACGCCGGGGACCAGCTTCAACGCCGAGACCGCGGCGTGGGCCCCGACGCAGACGGCGAGCAGCGTCGACTACGCCCTGCCGCCGGGGACCTACACGGTCAGCGCGCTGCTGAGCGACCACACCCCGATCCAGAAGACCGTCACCGTCGGCGACGGCGGCACGGCGAACCTCGACCTCGTCCTTTCGGCGAACGACCGGGAAGGGGTCTACACGCCGCTCGACGCGTGGGACAACGCCCAGCTCGCCGCGATCTCCTCGAGCGGGACCGGCTCGGCGAGCAACCCGTACGTCCTCGACAACAACCCGGCGCCCGGCGGGGTCGAGTCGGTCTTCTCCATGGAGAACGACTACCTGTACCCGGTCTTCCCGGGACTGTTCCTCGCGGGGACGACGGCGCACGTCGACGCCAACAACATGCCGACGTTCGCGGTGACGTTCCCCGCGGACCATGACGCGTTCCTGACGGCGTACGACCTGCCGTTCACGAACAACCTGCAGTTCGAGACGTTCGACACGTCGAACTTCTCGCTCTGGGGCACCCACGGGATCACGGGCTGGTTCTTCTTCGACGACTACGGCCCGACGGGCTTCCTCCCGCTGGCCAACGTCGTGATCTGGGGCGGGACCAACGACCTCGTCGGCGACAACACGTTCGTGAGCCAGGGGAGCTCGCTGCTCCTCGCCGGCCTGAACCCGGACGCCCCCACGGGCAACGTCGTCTGGGGGAACACGTTCGTCAACAGCACCGCGATCTCCCCGACGATGTACCCGGGCGACGGGGCCGCCAACGGCCCGCCGATCGGGATCTTCGCCTTCGAGAGCGGCGACCTGATCTACAACAACTACGTCGCGACGTCGATCACCGCCTACTCGCCGCCGGCGAACTTCTTCTACGGGACCTTCCAGCCGAACACGGAGATCTGGAACCTCTCGATGGTCGAGCCGGCGTCGTACTCGACGACGTTCAACGGCTACACGCTCGGCGGGACGATCGTCCGCTCCGCCTTCCAGGGCGGGAACTACTGGGCGGACTACGTCGTGGGCAGCGGCCTGCCGTACGATGAGTACGGGTACATCTCGAGCGGGGGCGACTACTTCCCGCTGCCGATCACGGCGTACTCCGTGACGTTCGTCCTGGTCAACGACGCCACCGAGCACCTCGGCGGTCCCGGCTTCGACGGGCTGGGAGGCCCGCTGGTCTGGTCGGTGACCGTCAACGGGGTGACCCAGACGACGGCGAGCGCCGCGGTCACCTTCTACGAGGTCCCCGGGACGTACACCTACAGCGTCACCGTGGTCTCCAGCTACGAGACGATCTCACCGTCGTCGGGAACCGTGACGGTGACGAACCAGCCGGTGCTGGTCCCCCTCGAAGCTCGGTGAGGTGGGCGGCGGCGATCACAACGCCTAGGTGGGAGGGAGGCGCGGGGGAGTACCCCCGCCTCCCGTAAGCTCCCGCCGACGAACCCCTTCCCTCGACCCCGGGACCGGGGGTCGGCGCCTAGGCCGCAGGGCCCGGGACCGACGCGTGGCAGGACGAGCACATCGCCGGATGCCCCTCGAGGGCCGTCAGGTCGAGACAGGCGTCGCAGAGCGGTCGGTCGCAGCGGACGCAGATCTGCTCCGAGTACGCCGTGACGAGCGTGCCGCAGGTCACGCAGCGGTCGGTGGATCGGGACGGGACGGAGGGGGCGGACGGCCCGGCCGGGGCCGAAGCGGGACCCATCCCGGTGAGGATCGACTCGAGCTCGGCGAGGGACTCGTCCGGCCGAGCCGGGAGCCGTCCGGACCCTGGGGGAACGAGCGTCGGGCGCTCGTCCGTGGGGGGGAGCGATGCCTTGGGCTCGGGGGCCGGGGTCGGGGGGGGCGCATGGAGCTCGTCCGGAGTCCCGGTCCGGGGCGTCCCCGTCGGCTCCTCGGTAGGCGGCGGGTTCTCCCGCAGGAGCTCCTCGCTCGCCTCCTGGACCTCGGCCGGATCGACGGAGATCGCCGCACCGGAGCTTGCGGCGAGGGAGCGAGCGAGGGCGAGCGGCGCGGCCGGGATCGGTTCCTCGAGGGGGGCCTCCGCCCCTTCGACCGTCGGCAGCTGGGCGACGAGCTGCTCCCAGTCGGCTCGAGGGACCACGACGAAGCAGGCGGGGTCGGGTCCCGAGGGTGCCGGCCCGGCCTCTTCGACGACGCTCAGGGCCGCCCCGCCCCCGGCGAAGGTGACCCCGAGGCCCGCGAACAGCGGCCAGATCGGAAGCCGAGAGCCGAAGACGTGGAGGCCGGTCCCGTGCAGCCAG
>JASIDM010000038.1 GCA_030044695.1 Thermoplasmata archaeon | reverse complement strand
GGTTCGGGTCGACGCCGGGCCAGCCGATCCCGCCCAGAACGCCGTGCCTGTCTTGAACGGGCGCTACCGCCGGTGCGCGTCCCAGCAGGGCCACGCGCTCCTGTACGCCTCCCGCCTCGCCCCGGGGTCGGCGGCGGCGGACCATCTCGCGGACCTCCTTGTCCGATGGCAGTGGGACGATGGGGGCTGGAACTGCTCCCGCTCGACCGACGCTCATGTCTCCTCCTTCATGGAGACGCTCAGCCCGATGCGGGGGCTCGCTGCGTACGCGACCGCCAGCGGATCGACCAAGGCGCTGGGCGCGGCCCGGCAAGCGGCGGAGATCTTCCTGGAGCGCCGCCTGTTCCGCCGACGCAAGGACGGCTCGGTGATGCGGCCGCACTTCCTCCAGCTGCACTACCCGCTCTACTGGCACTACGACATCCTGGGGGGGCTCAAGGGTCTCGCCGAGCTCGGCCAGATCGAGGATCCGCGCTGCCGCGAAGCGCTCGACTGGCTGGAAGCTCGGGAGCTTGCCCACGGCGGATGGCCGGTCGACGCGCGGTACTACCACGTCGCCCGGACGTACGAGCACGGGGCCGAGTATGTCGACTGGGGAGCTCCCGTGCGCGGCCGGGTGAACGACTGGGTCACGACGGACGCCCTCTACGTGCTCCGCGCCGCGGGTCGGCTGCGGTCGTAGACCGCCGTGCGGGACCGGGAGCGGTCCAATCCCTGCTGCGAAGCGCGGCGAGCGAGCTACTCCGTTCGGGAGCCTGGTGGGTCAAGGTCTTGAACGGGGGCACGACTATGGAGGTGGACTCCCCAACCCGTGGCCGAGGCCCCGGGTACGATCAGGAACAGCGTCAGGACGAGCACTCCGCGGCCGAAGGCATCTCCCAGTTGGAACAGGGCACCGGAGAGCCCGAGCACCGCGAACCCTAGGACCACCGACAGGATCCCGGCGATCACGAACGTGGACCACCCGGACACGCCCGGACCCGTCATCAGCGGGCCTAGCCGCATGCGCCCTCGCTTCGAGGGATTGGACCGCTACGGATTCCATCAAGGTTGCGCGTCCCGCCAGAACGCTCCCGATCGGGAGGGACGTGCCCCTCAGACTCCGACACGGACGTGGAAGCGGCCGGACGATCGACTCACCCCTGGACGGGGGCGCCGTTCGACGGTCAGGGCAACGACCGTTCTGCTCGCGCGATGCTTCACCGCCGCTTCGAGCCACGTGCTTAGCGCCGGCCCGGCGAACCCGAGTGGACCGATGTTCAGCCGCAGCGCCTATCGGTTGGACCCTGCGTAGAGGGGGCGCTTACGCTTCCTGATCGCTCGGATCGAGTGGACCGAGGCCGCTCGGGTCGATTGATGCTGGTGCTTCGTGTGTTGCCGCTTCCTGTGGGTCACGGAGTCCCGTAACGGTCTTCCCGTTCAAACTAGCGTCCACACTACGCCGCCGATACCGGACGCGAACCTAGCCGCCGTGGGGGCTGCTTGCGGCGGACCGACCCACGGCGCGGCCGTTAGCCCCTATACGGAGGCTCTCCTTACGGGACCGGATCTCGAACGTGACGGTGCGTCACCGACCGGTCAACCCGTGGCTGTTCTGGTCCGGCATGGGCGCGCTCGTGATCGCCATCGCGCTGGCCGACGCCGGCCCGCTGCCGACGGGGAACGGGTCGACGCTGAACGTGGGGGTGCTCGTCGGCTGGCTAGCGATCGTCCTGTTCGTCCTGAGTTGGGCCCTGCCCGTCGAACTTGCGGACGTGGTCCGAGCGAAGCACCGGGCCGCTCGACCGTCCGACGGCGCGGGTTCCCGGCCCGAAGAGCAAGCTCCCCGGGCCGGCGGTCCGCCAGTTCCCTGACGGGCCGGCCAGGTCGTGGTCGTAAGCCCCTTTCGGTTCGAGGCAGCATTCGACTGCGCGCTCGCCTTGGCGGTCAGGGAGACGCCTCACCCCGCCGTTCGGAGCTTGCTCCCGGGGAGGCGGCCGTTTCACCAATTCCCGTCGGAACCTCCGGGGCAACCCCCATCACCGTACCGACCGGCTGTGTCGTTGCTGCTCCGGCGCTCGGACTCCCGCCCGTCGGGCTCCCGCCCGACCCCGTGTCTCCCGGAGAGGGGACTTTCCTCAGCGGCCGATCGTTGCCGATCCGTGCCACCGTCAGCTGCCCACCACCTCCTAGCGCGGCCCGGAGCGCGCAGGGGCCCGAAAAGCCCTGCGGAGCGCCGATCCCTCTCGCGGGCATCGATTCGCGCGGGAGCAAAGGTCGTAATCCGAGCGGGCCGTCCCCTTCCTATGGGAGGACGCCCGCCGACGGTCGCGCCGCCCCTGGCGGAGGCTTCCGCCCCGACCGCGCCCCAGCTCGTCCCCTGCCTGCTCTTCCGTAGGGGCGAGGTCTATCTCCCGGGGGAGGAGGGCCCCGTGCCCGCGCGCACCGCCGAAGGCGCCCGGGTCGATCCGTTCGACATCGTGGACCGGCTCGCGGCGGAGTACGCCCTGATTTACCTGGTCGACCTCGACGGGATCGAGCGCGGCGAGCCTCAGCTCGACTTCCTGCAGGAGTTCTCCCGCGAGGCGACGCTCTGGGTCGACGGCGGGGTCCGGCGCGCGGACCAGGCGATCGATATCCTCGTCGCCGGGGCGCGTCGGGCGGTCCTCTCCAGCGCCCTGCTCCAGGGTATGCGGGAGCTCCGGCGTGCCTGGCGCCTTTCGACCGAGCTGGTCTTCGAGCTCGAGCTGGACCCGCGCGGCCTGGTCCGGGCGAACACCTGGGAGACGGCGGACCCCGCGGGGCTCCTCGCCGAGGTCCGCGCGCTCGGTCTCGACCACGCCGTCGTGTCGCCCCGAGAGGTCGACCCGAACTGGCCGCTCATTGCCGCCGTGGCCGCTGGCGGACCGACCTGGGTCGACGGAACGTTCGACCGCGCCCAGATGCCCGAGTTGGTTCGAAGCGGTGCCCGGGGAGGGATCTTCCACCTCGACGATCAAGCGTTGGCCGGGATCGGGGGAGCACCCTCTTCCCCCCCGCTGGCTTCACGGACGGCGCGCGATGATGACACCTAGAACCGGCTGAACCGTGATGAGTGATGGGCGAGCTGAGCGCACGGCACGTCAACAATCCGTCGCCTCGGCAGGGGATGACGGGCCTCCCGGGACGGGCGGAGCAGGCGATCCTCGCGATCCTTGACCCCGCTCAAGGCGGCGCACCGTCGGCCGACTATGACTTCCTTCGTCGAGAGCTTGAGCAACGGAAGATCCACCTCGAAACGGCCGCCATCGATCGCGTGCTGGACCGACTGATCGAAAGGAGCGAGGTGGTCCGGGTCCCCACGGAGGACGGAGGAGCCCTGTATACCCGCCCGTCCGTTCTCCTTCGAGAGGCCGGAGTGGCGAGGGTGCTTCCCGGGCCCCCGACGCGGAGGACGCGACGACGATCATGACCGAGCTCACCGAAGAGGACGCCCGCGGGGCCCACTATGCCCGCGGAGGGTGGATCGCGGCCGGAAGCGTTCTCCTCGCCCTCGGAGGCTACACGACCTACGTGACCGTGCGCTGGTACCCGGTCGAGTGGGTGCTCCCGGTGATCGAGGTGGTCCTCGGGGGAGTGTTCGTCTGGAACGGCCTGACGCGCCGGCTCTTTCCCGGGCGACCCCGGTAGGCTGACGATCGGCGCTCCCGCGACGGTACGAGGGTGGACGAGATGCCGACGGAAGCTCGAGGGTCCCGGACCCGAGTAAAGCCTCTGTAGGTCTAACTCCGGACGGATCGAATGACCGACACGTCTGGGGCGACGCCCCCCGACCTTGCGAAGCGTCCGTTGGCCCTGGGCGTCGCGTGCACGATGCGGGCTTCCCCGCGGAGGCTGTACCGGGCCTGGACCCGGGAGTTCGACCGCTGGTTCGCCGTGCCCGGGACCGTCGCGATGACGCCGGCCGTCGGGGCCCCGTTCTTCTTCGAAACGGAGTTCGACGCCTCCCGCCACGCCCACTACGGGCGGTTCCTCGAGCTCGTGCCGGACCGCAGGGTGGTGCTGACCTGGGTGACGGCCGCGACCGCGGGCGTGGAGACGGTGGTCTCGGTCGAGTTCGTTCCCCAGGACTCGGGCTCGCGCCTCTCGCTCACCCACGCGGGGTTCCCCGACGAGGCCTCGCGCCAACGCCACGAGGAGGCCTGGCCAAAGGTCCTCGAGCACCTGGACGCGGTGCTCGCGGGCGGAGGCGGCCCACCCGCGGCGCGACGGTCCGAGCGCCGCTAGCCGGAGCCTTGCGGCGGGGGTTTCGCTCCCTCGCCGTCGGCCGGCGGGGTCGGCTCCTCGTACTCGTTCAGGGTCCCCGGCCGGCCCCCCCGGCCGGCGCGGAGGAGCAGCACGAGCAGGGCGGCCAGCAGCACGACCGCGAGAGCGACCAGCGCGAGCTGGCCGTAGGCGAGGCCGAGCGGAAGGCTGCCGGTCGTGGTCGCCGGCGAGGTGACAGCGACGCTGACCGGGCTCGACTGGGCGACGACCCCGAACGCATCGACGACGGCGACCGCGACCGCGTAGGTGCCGGTCGCGGAGGGGGCGCACGTGAGCGTCGGGGCGTTGGCGGCCACGCATCCCAAGGGCAGGCCGGTCCAGGTGTAGCTGTACGGCCCGACCCCGCCGAAGACAGAGACGCCGAACGTCACGGAGCTGCCCGAGGCGACCGACGAGGAGCTCGCCGAGACGACCGGGGTGCTGAGCGGGGGGACGACCACGACGACCAGCGGCGGGGCGCTTGCCGAGACGTGGTCCGCGTCGGTGATCTGGAGGTCGACGACATACGTCCCCGGGGCATCCGGTGTGCACTGGAACGTCGCGACCGAGCCGGCGGAGCAGCCGTGGGGGAGGCCGGACCAGGCGTACGTGCGCGCCCCGACCCCGCCGAGCGCCCCGCCGCTGAAGTTCATCGACTGCCCGACCTCGATCGTCGCCGGCGCGGCGACGATCGGGCCGACCGTGAGCGGCGGCGCGACGACCACCACCTTGGTGGTGCTGACGGTCGAGCCGAGCGCGTCGGTGACGGTCAGGGTGACGTCGTACGACCCCGCCGTGGCGAACGTGTGGCTGTTCACGGCGCCGGAGCCGGAGGAGCCGTCCCCGAACGTCCAGTCGAGCGTGTACGAGCCGGCGCCGCCGGAGGCGGTCCCTTCGAACGTCACGGCCGACCCCGCCTCCGGGCTCGAGGGTCCGACCGTGAACTGGGCGGTCAGGTTCGTGGTGACCGTGAACGTCGCCGACGCGGAGTAGGTCAGGTTGACGAGCGCGAGCAGCGGGAAGTAGCCGACCGACGCCAGTTGGGTACCGACCAGCTCGACCGGCCCGGCGGCCTGGGCCGGGACCGTGGTCGCGGCGCACGTGAACGCCCCGACCCCGTTCGGGTAGGCCGTGCAGACCGACGGGCCGCCGACGCCCCACGTGATCGTGACGGGCTGCGCGATGGTGATCGACGAGAAGATCGAGAACAGGTCCTCGTAGTACGCCCACCCGGTCCCGTTGACGATGAACGTCGACCCCGCGGGGCCGGAGGACGGCAGGAGCGTGAGGCGCGTCGCCACCGTGAAGGCGTACTCCGCGGTGTTGTTCGGACCCGCGGAGACGATCTCGCCGGGTCCTCCGGTGATGTACGGCACCGAGGTCGCGCAGGAGAACGTCCCCGAGACGGTAGCATTCCCGCCACAGAGCGGGGTCGTCAGCGGGGTCGCCAGGCCGATCACGCTCGGCTCGTACTCCACCGCCACCGTGCCGTTGGCCGGGGCGCCGGAGATGTCCAGGGCGAGCGGGGCGCCCGCGGGCAGGGCGAGCGCCGATGCCCGGATCGACTCCAGCACGGCCACGACGACGGCCGCGGCGTCGACCCCGTCGGTCGCCACGAACCGGTACGGACCTCCGGCGATCGCGGGCACGGTGAACGCGCAGGAGAACGAGCCGTTCGCGGCGGTCTCCGCCGTGCAGGCGATGCCGCCGGTCCAGTTCACCCAGACCGGGCGCGACGCCGCGAAGCCAGCGCCCTGGAACTGAACGCTGCCGCCGACGGCGGCGCCCGAGACGTTGGAAGCGAGGGAGGCCCCGACGGCGAGGACCGCGCTCGCGGAGTTCCCTTCGCCGTCGCGCACGACAAGCGGGTAGGTCCCCGCCGGGACCGCCGGGATGGTGAACGCCGGGCAGGAGAGGTTGCCGTCGGGCGTCGTCACGGCGGAACAGCCCGCGACGGCGGGGAACCCGGAGGGCCAGGTGTACGTGAGCGGGCTCGAGGCGGCGAACGCGAAGCCGTCGACGGAGGTGAAGCCGCCCGGGGCGCCGTTCGGCGGAGCAAACGTCAGCGCCGGCTGCAACTCGAGCTGACCCGGCAGCGTGAACCCCGAGCCGGTGACGTTCAGCACGTAGGAGGCGGCGGGCAGGTACCCCACGAGGTACGAGCACAGCACGTCGCCGGAGGCGTTGGCGGTCGCCGGGCAGGCGGGGCCGGGCCCGTACGGCCAGCCCGACCAGTTCGTGGTGACCGCGGCCCCCGGGGCGAAGCCGTTCCCGAAGAACGTCACGAGCTCGTTGGGGGTGGCGCTCGGCGGCGTCACCGAGAGGGCGTCGACGAAGAAGTACGTCGTGGCGGTCACGGTCCCGCCGGCCTGGGAGGCATTGAACGCGTAGACCCCGATTGGAGCGGTGCCGATCGTGAGTTCGCAGGAGAACTCCCCGGACGCGTTGGCGGACGCCGGGCACGTCGGGGAGGGTCCCGAGGCGGACCACGACGTCGAGAGCGTCGCGTTGGCCACGTAGCCCGAGCCGTTGAAGTCGACCGTCGTGCCGGTCCCGCCGCGGGTCAGGCTCTCCGTCAGCGACGGGATCGCCTTCGGCCCGTAGGTCACCGACAGGACCGCGCCCGTGGGGACCGGCGTCCGAGCCAGGGCCCAGGAGAACCAGATCGCGCTCGCGCCCCCGTTCGTGTACGTGAGGCCGCACACATGCAGGTTCTGGGCGGCCGAGGGGCTAGCGAACGGGTCCACGGTGTTGTTGAACGCGAGCTCCTGCGTCAGGCCGCCGAACGGCGTCGCCCCCAGCGTCCCGTTGACATCGAGCGAGGAGAGCCCGCCGTAGCCGAGCGTGGCGTAGTTCCAGCTGCCGTTCGAGCTCCCGGTAGGGGTCGTCGCGGCCACCGTCGAGGTTCCCGCGGACTGCGAGAGGTAGATCGCGGTCGATAGGAAGCCGTACCGGAAGTCGATCGAGGCCGTGACGTTGGCCGGGGAAGGAGCGCCCGAGAGGTTGGTGCAGAGACCGGCAACCCCCGCCCCCTGCGAGGTGCCCCTCGAGGAGAACTGAGCCTGGACCACCAGCGGCCCGACGCTCACGTTCTTCGTGAGGTACCAGAAGCCGGCCTCCGGCCCCATGCCTTGCGTGGCGTTGAGCGCCACGAACCCCGAGGCCCCGAAGCTCTGCGTCGACAGGTTGGTGCCGAGGTACGTGAACGCCGACAGCGGCGTCTCGCCGTTGACGTAGGCAGGGAAGACGGCCGCCCCATCGTCCGCGCTCCCGTAGCTGTTGGACGGCAGGTTCGGCGCCTCTCCCCACGGCCCGGTGGTCGAGAAGTCGTCCGTGCCCAGCGGCAGGAAGCCGAGAACGATGGTGGACGAGCCCCCCGAAGGGACCGGGGCCGTGAGGTTCAGCCAGACCTGGGCGACGCCGGAAGGGCCCGAGGTGAAGTTCTGCAGCCAGGCGTCGATCGGAGTGCCGTTCGGGTAGACGAAGGCCACGTTGGACAGCTCGCTGTTGAGCAGCGTGCTGTATCCCCCCGTCGAGACGTTCAGCAGGAGCTGCGTGCCGGCGGGAACGCTCGAGCCGCTGTCGGTGAGCTGGATGGGCACGTAGGCGGTGAACGCCCCGAGGGGGCTGGGGTCGCTCGCGGCAGGGTGGACGGCGACGACCGCGCCCGAGGACGGGATCGTCGGCCCGGCGCGGATCGACGTGGACCCCGGGACGAGGTACGCCCCCAGCGAGAGCACCACGACGGCGGCGACGACCACGCTCCAGCCGGCGGCGACGTGGGGGCGGGGCCTACGGCCAGCGTGGAATAGGGTACGCTCATGTTCCTGCCGCCGAGACACTCCGGACCGGTGAACTCCCGGGCGGGTCATGCCGGCCCAACGGGCGTCGGCTCTTATGGCGTTTCGGCACGACACGGCGTGGCGCGTTTCGGCCCGCTGGCGGAGCCTGGCTCATAGGCCGTCGCGACCCCGCGCCACCTTCCGGGGAACTTCCGCTGACGCCGACGGTCCTCCCCGCTAGCGTTTTGCGCGGAACGGACTCGAGCGTCAGGACGGGCCCATGCCTTCCGAGTCCGAGCTGACGGCGACCCTCCCGGACGGGCAGACGCCGTCGTTCTCGCCCGGGGCGCGGGCCGGCGAGCTGCTGCGGGCCTGGGCCGGCGAGCGCGCCGGTAGGTTCCTCGCGGCCCTCTGGAACGGGACGCCGGTCGATCTGTCGTTCCGGCCGACGTCCTCCGGGACCCTGGCGCCGCTCACGTTCGAGGACCGGGCCGGCTGGGAGATCGTACAGCACTCCTCGGCGCACCTCGTCGCCAAGGCGCTGGTGGAGACCCTCCCCGACACCCTGCCCACCGTCGGTCCCCCGACCGACGACGGGTTCTACTACGACTTCGACGTCCGCCCCCTGACCCCCCCGGACCTGGAGGCGGTGGCGAAGGCGATCGAGCGGGCGATCCGGGCCGGCGAGCCGTTCGTCCGACGCGAGATCTCTCGGTCGGAGGCGGAGCGCCTCTTCGCGACGAACCCCCACAAACTGCGCTACATCGCGGACGTCCCGCCCGGCGAGGTCGTCTCGGTCTACGATACCGGCGCGTTCACGGACCTGTGCCGAGGCCCGC
>JASIDM010000037.1 GCA_030044695.1 Thermoplasmata archaeon | reverse complement strand
ACCGGTCCGACGGCTCCGCGCCGACGACCGAGCGGCGCTCACCTCGCTGCTCGGGCGGCAGGAGGCACCGGAGCTCTCCGGTTACGCGGCGCTCGATCCGGCCAACGAGGTGATCTGGGGAGCGTTCGCCCAGGGAACGTTGGTCGGGGTGGCGCGAGCGGCGGTCCGTCTCGCCTCGGTGTGGGTCGTCGGCGGGGTCTACGTGGACCCCGCGAACCGCCGGCTCGGGCTCGGCCGGGCGCTCGTCGGGGCGGTGGTCGACGACGCCGAGCGCGCGGACGCCCCGGCGGGGCTGTTCGTTCGGGAGGAGCACGGGCCGGCCCGTCTCCTCTACGAGGGCCTGGGGTTCCACGAGGTCGGCCGACGTCGGTCGTTGTCGGTCGATCCGCGCGCGCGGGGCTGAAGGGGGGACGATGGGGCTCTCCAACGAGGAGGTCGCGGCTCGGCTCAACGAGATCGCCGACCTGCTCGATCTGCTCGGGGAGCGGTTCAAGCCGGAGGCGTACCGCCGCGCCGCCCGTTCGATCGAGAGCCTGCCGGAGGGCCTCGCCCGGTTCGCCGAGCGCGGGGCGCTTCGCACGATCCCGGGCGTCGGGGAGGCAATCGCCGGGAAGGTCGACGAGCTCCTTCGCACGGGCTCGCTGGCGTATCTCGAGAAGCTCCGGGCCGATATCCCCGCCGGGGTCCTCGAGCTCATGCGGCTTCCCGGGGTCGGCCCGAAGACCGCTCGGCGGTTCTGGACGGAGCTCGGGATCGAGGGGACGTCGGCCCTCGCCGAGGCGATCGACGCCGGACGGCTCGAGGGGGTCAAGGGGTTCGCGGCGAAGAAGATCGCCCAGCTCCGGGCGGCCACCGGCCGCGCCACCTCCGGACCGGCGCCGACGTCGGCACGACGGCCGATCGAGCAGGTCTGGCCGATCGCCCGTTCGATCCTCGACGTGCTCCGGGGGGTGCCGGGGGTCCGCCAGGTGGAGATCGCCGGGAGCTTCCGACGCGCTCGCGAGGACGTTGGGGACCTCGACGTGCTGGCGACGGCCACGGCCCCGGCGGCCGTCTTCGACGCGTTCTCGGCGCTCGCGGCCGTGCAGGAGGTCCGCCTCCGGGGCCCGACCAAGGAGACGGTCGTCCTGACCGGTGGGCTCCAGGTCGACCTGCGGGTCGTCGAGCCGGAGGCGTTCGGCGCGGCGCTGCAGTACTTCACGGGCTCCAAGGACCACAACGTCCGGCTGCGGTCGCTCGCGCGGGAGCAGGGGCTCAAGGTGAACGAGTACGGGGTCTACCGAGGCGAGCAGCGGATCGCCGGGGCGACCGAGGAGGACGTCTACGGCGCCCTCGGGCTCGCGTGGATCCCTCCGGAGCTCCGCGAGGACCGGGGGGAGATCGCCGAGGCGGCCTCCGGACGGCTCCCTCGATTGGTGGAACCGGGCGATCTCGCCGAGGAGTGGCACGTGCACCTTCCGCGGGACGCGACGGAGCGCGACGCGGCCCGGCTCGTGGCGGAGGCGAAGCGCCGCGCGATCGGGACCGTCGGCGTCGTGGTCGGGGTGGCCGAGGGGGGCGGATGGCAGCCCCAGCTCGCCGCCGAGGTCCTCACGGCCCTGCAGCGGTCCCGCGGCCCCGGGCTCCGCTTGCCGTTCGCGGCCGAAACGCGGGGGGACCCTACCGGGCTGGTGCCCGCCGACCTCCTCTCGAGCGGCGCCGAGTACCTGATCGCCGTGCCGGAGCCGCTGAGCTCGCGCGACGCGGCCCCACCGCCCCTGCCCGTGCGGCTGCTCGCCCACTTCGGCGGTCCCCCCGAGGTCATCGGGCCGGCGCTCGACCGGGCCCGGGCCTGGGGGGCGGCCGTCGAGATCGGGCCGGGCTCCGACCGTCTGGACTCGGCGGCGGCCCGGACCGCCCGGCTCGCCGGGGTCCCCTTGGCGGTCCCCACGGGGCTGGCTCGCTCCCCCGACGACCCGATCGAGGCGGTCGCTCTCGGCTTCGCCCGTCGCGCCGGGGCGAGCCGGGCGGAGGTCGCTAACGCCCGCGATCCGGGGCGTCCGCCGCGCCCGGCGCCTAAGGTCCGTGGGCCGCCACGGAGCGGCCCCCCGAGACGCTGAGCGGGGGCGTTCCGCCCCGGCTCGCGCAGCCGGCGCACCGATGATCGGCCGGGCTCAGCCCGTGACGCCAGAAGCAGTCCGCGCAGAGCGCCCGGCCGCACTCCCAGCATCTGGGGTTGGCGTACCCCCGGGCGGCGGGGGTCCCGCAGTTGACGCACGAGCCTTCGGGCGCGAGCGGGTGGGCGCGGAACTCCGGCGGCTCAGGGAACGAGCGGGCTCGCCCCGGGGCCGGGGAGGGCCGCGGTCCGGCGGGCACCCCGGGCACCGGGCCGGCGGGGCTCCGGGAGGCGTCGCGGGCGTTCGGCACGATCCGCCCAACGGGCGGGGGTTCTTTTGCTCGTCGGCTGGACAGGAAGAGCCCGCCGCTGCAACCTCGCCCTCATCTACCCGAGCCCTCCCGGCCCGTCCGTGGACGACGACCCGGGCGTGCGGTGGGAGTATCGTCGCCCCCCGGCCCCCGAGGGACGCGAGGCCCGTCCGGCGGAGCGCTCCCACGCGGCGATCCCCATCGCGGTCGCGGTCATCGCGGTCGGGCTGTTCTTCGGGACGTACTCGCTCCTCGTCCCCGCGGTGCTCGGGCTGGTGCTGCTCGCGTCGGGCCTCGCCTTCCTCTCCAGCCGGATCAACCCGCTGAGCGTGCACTTCTATCTCACCCGCAAGCCGTCGTGGTCGGCGGTCGGGGTCGTGTTCCTCGGCGGGCTCCTGCTCCTGGCCGAGGCGTACACCCTCTGGGTCAACGGCGGGGCGGCCCGCCTCCTCCCCCACGCCTAGCCCGGCGGTCGTCTACGTGGCGACCATCCGCTCGAGCACGCCCCGGGCCCGCCCCGCGATCGGCGGCGGGACCTCGATGCGGTAGCGGAGCTCGGCGAGGGCGTCGCGCACGTCGGCGAGGTCGATCTCCTTCATGTACGGGCAGATCGCCCCGGCGTCCAGCGGCGTGAACGTCGTCCCGGGGTTCAGCCGGCGCATCCGGTGGAGAATCCCCACCTCGGTCGCGACGAGGACCTCGGGGGCCCGGGTCTCCTCGGCGAACCGCACCATCCCGTCCGTGGAGAGGACGCGGTCGACCTGAGGGAGCACCTCGCTCGCGCACCCGCACTCCGGGTGGGCGACCACCGGCGCCCCCGGGTGCTCGGCGCGGGCGGCCGCGAGCCGCTCGGGGCGGAGCCGGGCGTGGACCGGGCAGTCGCCGACCCACAGGTGCAGGTTCCGGCCGGTCCGGCGGCGCACGTAGTCGCCGAGGAACATGTCCGGCAGGAACAGGACCTCCTGGCCCGCCGGGATCCGCTCGACGACCTTCACGGCGTTCGAACTGGTGCAGCAGTAGTCGGCCTCCGCCTTCACCTCGGCGGAGGTGTTGATGTACGCGACGACCGCCGCCCCCGGATGCTCCGCCTTCCAGGCCCGTACCTGCTCGGCGGTCACGGCGTCGGCGAGCCCGCAGCCGGCCTTCGGGTCCGGCAGGAGCACGGTCCGCCCGGGGTTGAGGATCTTGGCGGTCTCGGCCATGAACCGCACGCCGGCGAAGACGATCACCGACCGGTCGGCCTCCTGCGCCCGCCGCGCCAGGTACAGCGAATCGCCGACGTAGTCGGCGATCTCCTGGACCTCCGGCCGCTGGTAGTTGTGCGCCAGCAGGACGGCGTCCCGCGCCTCCCGGAGCGAGCGGATCTCGGCCTCGAGCGACATGCGTCGGTGGCGACTAGGCCGGTCGCGGACTTAACGCGGCAGGGGCCGAAGGCGCAGGTGGAACGGCAGGGCGGGGGCGGAGTGGGTGAGGGCGCCCAGGCTGACCGCGTCGGCCCCCACGCGGCGGTACTGCGGAAGCGTCCCCGGGCTCAGCCCGCCGGAGAGCTCGATCCGGACGCCCCGGCGGAGCCCGGCGTCGGTGAGCGCCCCGACGATCCGGCGGGCGACGGGAGGCGAGGCGTTGTCGATCAGCAGGGCGTCGGCCCCGGCCCGGACGGCCCGCACGGCCTCGGCGGCGGTCCGGACCTCGACCTCGATCGGACCGAGCCGGGCCGCCGCACGGCGGAGGCGGGCGATCGCCGGCTCGAGGCCGACGACGGCGAGGTGGTTGTTCTTGACGAGCACCGCGTCCGACAGGTCCCGCCGATGGGGCCGGCCCCCGCCGTGGACGACGGCCGCCTTCTCCAGGTCGCGCAGGCCGGGGAGGGTCTTGCGCGTCGCCAGGACCTCGAGCCGGGGTCGGGAGGGCCGGCTCGCCCGCACCGCTCGGGCGGTCGCCGTCGCGACCCCGCTCGCGTGCATGAGGAGGTTGAGGAGCGTCCGCTCCCCCGCGAGCAGGCGCCGGGCATCCCCCCGGAGGACGAGGACGACCGTGCCGGGACGGACCCGGTCGCCGTCGCGGGCGGCCCGGGCGACGGCGAGCCCGAGCTCCCGGGCGCCCAGCCGCGCCGCCCGCATCCCCGACAGGACCCCCGGAGCCTGGGCCACGACCGTCCCCTCGGCGGGGACCGGGCCGGGGAGGAGGGCCCGGGTCGTCCGGTCCCGCCCCACGCGGTCCTCCGCGAGGGCCCGCCGGACGAGGGCGACCAGGGGATCGGGGCTACGGCGACGGCGTCGCGCCATCCGCTCCTCCGCCGGCGGCAAGGGACCGGACCAGGCGGTCGAACTCCGGCAGGACGTCCGGCCGCAGGGCCGCGAGGTTGCGGCGCTCAAGCTCGTCGACGCGCCGTCGGGCGCTCGCGAGGTCCCCTCGCGCGAACGAGAGCTGGGCCAGGCGCAGCATCACGTCGACCTCGTCGGCCGGAACCCGAAGCTCGCGCACCAGCCGGTAGGCGTCCAAGAGGTCCGCCTCGGCGCGGTCGAACTCGCGTCGGTCGAGATGGATCTTGCCGGCGATGATCAGCGCCTGGACGAGGCCGAAGCGGTCGCCGATCCGCTCGAGGGTCTCGCGGGCGCGCTCGTTGGCGGCCACGGCCTCGTCGGTCCGTCCGGCCTCCCGCAGCACGTCGGCGGTGTTGAACAGCGCCCAGCCGACCCGCCGGGGGTCGCGGGCCTCCTCGCCCAGCCGACGGGCCTCCTCGAACTCCCCGAGGACCTCGACGATCGACGAGCCGGAGCCGATCCGCCCGCTGAGGACGACCCCGACGAACATGTGGCCGTAGGCGGCCCCCCGCAGGTCGCCGAGCCGGGCCAGCGCGGCGGCCGCCTCGCGGCCCTCGGCGAGCGCCTCGTCCAGCCGTCCGAGCATCCGCAGGACGCTCGCCCGGCGGGCCTGGCCGAGCGCCGCGGCCCGAGGATTGCCGGACGCCCGCGCCAGGGCGAGCTCGGCGTCGTGCTCGGCGAGCGCCTCGGGGTACCGCCCGAGATAGTACAGCGACTCGCCGCGGAGGTGGCGCAGGGCGATGAGCACGAGGGGCTGGTCGGCGAGCCCCTCCGTGGCCAGGAGCCGGGACGTCGCCTCTTCCGCCTCCTTCCAGTCGCCCAGGTCGGTCTGGACCCGGGCGAGGAACGTCTCCGCGAGGGTGAGGAGCGGCGGAGGCACCCGGCGAGCCAGACCGCGACGGCCCAGGTGATGCCGCAGGATCGTCTCGGCGTCCCGGAACTCTCCGGCCGACTCCGCCTGCTGGGCCAGCTCGAGGACGAGCTCGGTCTCGCCGGCCCAGTCCTCGGGGGTCAGCCGGCGGAACCCGTCGAGGGCCCGTTCCAGGAGCCGACGCGCCTCCGCCGGGGCGTGGGCGGCCGCGGCGATCCCCGCCGCGGCACGGTTGTACCGCACGGCCTTGTCGTCGATCCGACCCAGGTCGAAGTGGCGGGCGAGCGCGTAGAGCGTCGCCACGTCCGCCGTGCCCATCGCCTCGAGCGCGGCCCCGACCCGGCGATGGAGCAGGCGGCGGCGGGACTCGGTGAGCCCCTCGTAGAACTCGGACCGGCTCCGATCGCTCGCGAAGAGCAGGCGCTCCCCCGGCCGCTCCAGGAGCAGGCCGCGGCCGACCAGGCGGTCGACGATCTCGGCGAGCCGCTCCTCGTCCTCGCCGCTCGCCCGGAGCAGGAGGTCGAACGCCACCTCGGGGCCGACGACGGAAGCGACGGCCAGCACGCGCTCCTCCTCGTCGCCGACGGGGCTCAAGGGCGCCCCGCCCTCGCCCGCGCCCTCCGCCCCCGCGGGCCGTCCCAGGCGGCGGTCGAGCTGGAGCAGGAGCAGCGGGTTCCCTCCGCTCTCGGAGTAGCGGCGGGCGACCTCCTCGTCGGTGAACTCCCGGCCCGGCTCGCGGGCGTGCAGGAAGTCGGCGACCTCGCGCGATGTCAACGGCCGGAGGACGACCCGACGCGCGTCGGTCGCCTTCTCGAACTTCTCCAGGCGCCCGCGGCGGGTCGGCGGCAGCTCCGCCAGGGGACGGACCGTCGCGAGGACCCAGAAGGGGAGGTCGCGGAGCTGGTGCATGACGAACTCGATCGCGTCGAGCGACGGCTCGTCCGCCCGGTGCAGGTCCTCGAGGACCAGGACCGTGGGCCCCTGGCGGACGAACTCCCGGAACTGGCGGGCGAGCCCTTCCCAGATCGCCTCGCGTCCCCCCTCGCCCGGGTCGTCCGGAGCGCCCAGGACGGCGAGGATCCGGTCCTCGACCCGGACCGGACCTTCGGCGATCGTCTCGAGGCCGGGGGCGAAGCCGATGAGGACCTCGGCGTCGAGCGCGCGGACCCCCTCCCCGGCGGCCTGCGCCCGCTGCTGCGCGGCCTCGAGGGCGTCGCGCAGCACCTGGAACGGCGGCGGGGCGTCGACGGCGACCGCCCGGCCCTCCAGGACCCGCAGCCCCCGCGCCGTCATCTCCGAGACGAGCTCGGCGACGAGCGTCGACTTGCCGACCCCGGTGTCGCCGACCAGCAGCGTCACGCCGCCGCTGCCGGCCTGGGCGTCCTCGTAGCGCCGCCGCAGGGCGTCGACGGTCTCGAGCCGTCCGACGAACGGGGGGCGATCAAGGTCGACGGCCATCGACCGGACGACGCGGGCCGCGCCTAGCTCCTCCGCACGGGGGTCGGAGCGACGAACGGCAGGGCGACGACCCGGGCCGGCACCGCGCGGCCCCGCACCTCGACGGCGAGCTCCGTGCCGACCGCGGCCAGCTCCCGGGGCAGGTAGGCGAGCGCGATCCCGTGACCGAGGCCCGGCGAGAGGCCGCCGCTGGTCGCTACGGCGACCGACGCGCCCCCGGCGAGGACCGGCGAGCCGTGACGGGGGATCGCCCCCGGCTCCGTGACCTCGAGGCCGGCGAGGCGGACCGACGTGCCCTTGGCACGCGCCTCCTCCAGCGCGACCCGCCCGACGAACGGGTGGTCGAACTCCACGAACCGGTCCTGGCCGGCCTCGAGCGGCGTGCGGTCCCGGTGGAAATCCTGGCCGGAGAGCAGGTAGCCCTTCTCGAGGCGTAGGGTGTCGCGGGCCCCGAGGCCGACGGGAACGGCGCCGGCCGTGACGAGGCCCTCGGCGAGCCCGTCGGCCTCGGCCGCGGGGACGAAGATCTCGTAGCCGAGCTCGCCGGTGTAGCCGGTGCGGCTCACCAACCGCTCCGTCGCGAGCCCGTCGGGGAACGGCGCCCCGAGCCGCCCGGCCGCCCCGCCGTCGGCCTGCGCGGGGAAGAACGCCGCCCGGTAGAAGCCGAGGGGGCCCAGCGACCAGCCGAACTGGCGCTCCAGCAGCTGGCGCGAGCCGGGGCCCTGGACCGCGAGCAGCGCCACGGTGCCGTTCCAGCGACGTATCGTCGTGTCCGGGGCCCGGTGCTGGCGCAGGATCTCCTCGACCTCCGCGGCGCGCGCGGCGTTCGGCACCACCACGAACCGAGGCGCCAGCTCGCTGCCGGAGTCGACGCGCGAGATCAGCAGATCGTCGACGATCGCGCCGGTCGACTCCAACAGGAACGTGTAGCGGACCCGGCCCGGTTCGAGGGCGCCGACGTTGGCGGTCGTGCGGCGCGAGAGGAGCTCGGCGGCGGTGCCGCCCTCGACGGTGAAGATCCCCATGTGGGAGACGTCGAAGAGCCCGACGCCGCCCCGGACCGAGCGGTGCTCGGCGAGGATGCCGGAGTAGTACAGCGGCATCTCCCATCCGGCGAACGGCACCAGGTGGGCGCCGTGCCGGACGTGGAAGTCGTAGAGCGCGGTCCGCTGGAGCGGGGCGACGGCCGCCGCAGGGCTCGCCGCGGCGATCATGTCAGGACCTCGGCGAGCCGGCCCTCGGCCGCGGCGCGGCGGAGCTCGACCGCGACCCTCCGTCCGCTGCTCATGGGCCGCCTCCACAGCGCATTGCCGTACGGATGCCCGACGCCGAGATGAACGTTCGTGCCGCCGCCGATCCTCGCGGCGACGTCGAAGACGACCGGCCGGCCGTTCTTGTCGAGGCACGTCTGCAGGCAGAACGGTCCGATGATCCCGGGCGGGTACCGCTCCCGGCTCGCCGCCACGAACCGCTCGGCGAGCCGGAACACCTCGTCCAGGATCGACTCGCGCACGGTGAGCGTGCCGTGGCCCACGACCGTGTACTCCGGGATCCGGGCGGCCTCGGGCAGGGCGAGCTGCTGGTCGGCGGGCAGGCGGACGAGGCCGTCCAGATCGCTCTCCCGTCGTTCGTCGACGCCGAGCAGCTCGAGGCCGTCGTCCTTGGGGGCGAGGGGGGAGAAAAAGAAGTTGAAGTTGAAGACCGGACCGAGGACGTACTCCTCGATACGCGCCACGGCGAGATCGCTCGGGAGGATCGTCCCCCGGGCGATCAGCTGCTCGCTCTTCGCGCGGTACTCCTCGGGACGGGCGACGGTGAAGAAGCCCCGCTCCAGGCGGCGGCGCGCGTGGGGGAGCTTCACGATCGCCAGGCGATCGATCGCCTCGGGACCGGCGATACGCTTCGGGGTCGGGATCCCGGCCCGTTCCAGCAGCGTGTAGTAGTTCTCCCGCTCGGTCCGCTCCTCGATCCGCAGCATGGCGCGACTGCCGAACAGCGGGACCCGGAACTCGTTCTCGAGGACGTCGAGCGGGACGTAGGAGCTCAGCGCGCGGTTCGGCACGACGATCGCGCCGTGGCGCCGCAGCCGCTCCTGGGCCGGGGGCGAGGCCAGCTCGGCGAACCTCGGGAACGTCCAGACCTCGTCGACGCAGCCCCGGACCCGGTCGCCCCGGGGATCACGGACCGTGCGGAAGTACCGCGCGTACGTCGCCTCGCGGCCCGCCTCCGCGAGCACGAGCGTGGCCAACCCCTCCGTGGCCGCCCCGTCGGTGATGTCGATCGCCGAGTGCGACCCGACCGCCGCGACGACCGGGGTCGCCGGGTACTCCGCGAGGACCGGGCGGAGGTCAGCGACGCCGAGCGGCATCGGCGGACCGGGACGGTCGTCCCGCCTTAAGCGCTCGGGCGAGCCGCTCCGGCGAGAGCGGCAGTTCGGTCAAATGCGCCCCGGTGGCGTCCTCGATCGCCGCCGCGACGGTCGCCGGTACGGGGATGATCGGCGGTTCGCCGAGCCCCTTGGCGCCGAACGGGCCGGCCCCGGGGTACCCCTCGACGAACACCACCTCGATCGGAGGGACGTCCGGCATCCGGGGAATGCGGTAGTCCAACAGGCCGGGGTTCGTGAGGCGCCCATCGTCCGACCAGACGGCCTCCTCGGTGAGGGCGGTGCCGAGCCCCATCACGACCCCGCCCTCGACCTGGGCCTGCGCGGCCGGTCGGTCGAGGACGGCGCCGACGTCCTGGAAGGCCGCGTACCGGACCACCTGGACGCCGCCGGTCGAGGGGTCGACGTCGACCTCGGCCACATGGGCCGCTCCGGTGAAGTCGTGGTAGGCGTAGAAGCCGCCCTCCACGACCCGGGAAGCGTCGATCTCCCCGGCGACGCCGTAGTGCCGACCGGCCGCCCGCAAGCCGCCGGTCGCGCGCTCGTGGGGTGTCAGGAGCTCCGCCAGAGGGCGCGTGACCCCGGGTCCCCGAGCGACCAGCCCGTCGCCTTCGAGCGCCAAGGTGACCGGCCCGACCTCGCCCATCCTTCGGCCGAGGTCGGCGAGGAGCGATCCGGCGGCGTCGTCCACCGCTCGGCCGAGGGCGCCGACGGTCCGGCTCCCGAAGACGCCGGCGTCGAACGGGGCGGTCGCCGTGCCGAGGTAGTTGACCCGGATCCGCTCGCGAGGCAGGCCAGTCCGTCGGGCGGCGACCTCGGCCAGTCCGATCAGCACGCTGCCACTGCCGATCTCGCGCTCCCCCTGCTCGACGACGAGCTCCCGGTCGTCGAGGCGGAGCCGGGCCTCTCCGCCGGCGCCGGTGCCGGTGGACCAGAACCCCAACCCGATGCCGACCCCGTGACCCGCGGGCAGCTCGGCCCGCCAGGCCGCGGCGCGAGCGCGTGCCCCCGCCAGGGCGGCGGCGAGCCCGAACGGCCCGACGCGCTGGCCGAGCGGGGTCGTCGACCCGTCGGCCCAGAGGTGATCGGCCCGGAACGCCTCCGGGTCCTGGCCCACCGCTCGCGCGACCGCGGCCAGGTGCGACTCCGCGACGAACGCGGCCTGGGGGGCCAACGGCGCCCGATGCGGACCGAACGGGGGCTTGTTGGTCCGGACGGCGAACCCCTCCACCTCGAAGGCGTCGGTCCGGTACGGCCCGAGCAGGAAGCCGATGGCGTAGCCCGTGGCGAAGTCCCGCCCGGGGAGCGAGGTGCCGACGTCGAGCAGCAGCCGGACCCTTCGGGCGACGATGCGTCCGGAGCGCACGCCGGTCTCCAGCCGCACGACCGCCGGCAGCGTGGAGCGCCCGAGGAGGAACTCCTCGCGGTACGTGAGGGCGAGCCGGACCGGGGCTCCCGCCGCGCGGGCGAGCAGGAGGGCGTACGGCTCGAGCATCGACGCCCCCTTGCCGCCGAACCCTCCCCCGACCCACGTTCCCTCGACGTCGATCGACGCCTCCGGGATGCCGAGGATCGACGCCACGTCCTCGCGGACCCCGAACGGGGACTGGGTCGACGTGCGCACCGTCCACCGGTCCCCGGTGACCTCCGCGACGCAGGCATGGGGCTCGAGCGCCACCTGGTGGATCCCCGCGGTCCGGTACGTCTCGGCGACGACCGTCTCCGCCTCCGCGAGGGCGCGGTCGACGTTCCCCCGGTGCGCGAGCACGTGGGCCGCCACCTGGGGCGAGGCCCGAGCTTGCGGACCGGGCCACTCCGGAAAGAGGCGCTCGAGATCGGCGACGGCGGGCTCGGCGTCGACCTCGACGCGAACCGCCTTCGCGGCCTCCCGGGCGGCGGCGAGCGACGGGGCCGCGACCGCGGCGATCGGCTGCGACCGGTAGACGATCTCCCGCGAGGGGAACGGCGGTCGGTCGGGGTCCCCCTTCGCCCCGCCGACGAGCGGGCCGACGTCGTCGGCGCCGATCGCCACGACGGACGGCAGCGCCCGGGCCGCCGAGAGGTCGACCCGACGTATCCTCCCGTGGGCGGCCGGGGCCAGGACGAGCACGCCCCACCGCATCCCCGGCACGGCGAGATCGGTCCCGAACTCGACCGCCCCGCGGAGCTTGGTCTCCGCGTCCGGCCGCCCGGCGCGGCTCATCGGAGCCTCGTGCGAGCGCGCTCGACCGCCCTCGCGATCGAGGCGTACCCCGTGCACCGGCAGAGGTTGCCTCCGAGGGCCGCGAGCAGCTCGGGGGTCGGCCGCGGGGGACCGTCACCGCGCAGGAGTCCGGTGAGCGCCACGACGAACCCCGGGGTGCAGTAGCCGCACTGGAGGGCGGCCTCCTCGGCGAACGCCTCCTGGACCGCCCGCCCGACCGGGTCCTGGTGGAGCGCCTCCACCGTCGTGACCTCGGTCCCTTCGAGCTCGTGCGCGAGGGCGAGGCAGCTGAGCCGGCCCTCGCCGTTGACGAGCACGGTGCACGCGCCGCACTCTCCCGTGCGGCAGCCTTCCTTCGTGCCCCGAAGGCCGAGGCGCCAGCGCAGGGTGTCCAGCAGCCGCTCGTCCCCGGGGACCTCCTCGAGGGCGACCGGGCGCCCGTTGACGCCGATCGAGGGAGGTGCCGCGCTCACGGTGCCGGCCTCCCCGGGGCCATCGTCGCCCGGACCGCCCGGTCGAGGAGCGTGCCCGCGAGGCGTCGCCGGTGCTCGTCGCTCGCCCGGCGGTCGGTCACGAGCGCCGGATGCGCCGCGAGCCGTTCGGAGGCCCGCGCCAGCTCCGTCTCCCCGGGGTTCGGACCCGCGAGCTCCGCCGCGGCGTCCTCCGCGAGGACCGGTCGGGGCGGGGACCCCCCTAGGCTGACCCGCCAGCGGCGCTCGCCCGGCGACCAGGCGACCGCGACGCCGATCTGGGAGATGTCGTTGGAGGGCCGGACCCGCTGCCACAGGTACGCCGACCGCGTTCGGACCTCCGGGCATCGGACCGAGCGGATCAGCTCGGTCGGCGCGAGGGCGGTCACCCGGGAGGCCCGCAGGAACCGGTCCAACCCGAGAGAGCGGGTCCCCGAGCCGCTCACGAGTTCCACCTCGGCGTCGAGCGCGAGCAGCACGGGGATCAGGTCCGAGGCCGGGGCCGCGCGTCCGAGGTTCCCCCCCACGGTCGCCTGCCGCCGGAGGGCCGGCGAGCCGACCGCGGCGATCGCCTGGGCGAGAGCGGGGCACCGGGCCGCGAGCTCGGGGTCCGCCTCGAGGTCGGCGAGGGGCTCGGTGCTCCCGATCTCCAGCCCGCCGGAGAGCCAGCGGTGGCGCCGCCACGGGAGGCGGCGGAGCGAGACGACGCGGCGGGGGGCGCGGAGACCCTCCTCCAGGTCCAGGAGGAGGTCGCTGCCGCCCGCGAGCACCGCGATCGTCCCCTCGGGGGCCGCCGCGAGCTCGGCGAGCGCCTCGCTCTCGCTCGCCGGCGCCACGAGGACGTACGCGGCCATCGCCGCCCCGGTACCTCCTCCGGAGGGATAGCGGTTCACCGAAGCGGCGCGCGGCGGACCTCGACTTTTTAATTCGGACCGCGTTCGTGGCACCGGGGCGGCATGCCGTTCGAGCTGTCGTTGCGTTACAGCACGCCGCTCACACCGATCTCCGACCTGGACGAGGTCCTGCGGGAGTTCCTGCGGATGATCGGGTACCTTCCCGACGGCGAGGACGGACGCGGGTCCGAGGGACCCGTCGCCCGGAGCCTCGCCCTCCGGCTGGTCCGCGAGTGCCTCCTGCGGGACCCGTCGCGGGCGTGGTACGCGGAGGAGCTCGCCGCCGTGCTGCGGACCTCCAAGCCGACGGTCTACCGCCACATCAACAAGCTGAAGGCGCTCGACCTCCTCGAAGAGGCCCCGGGGGCGCTCGACGGCAAGGGTCGGAAAGGCTATCGTCTTCGGTACGGCAACCTCGCGCGAGCATGGGACTTCACCGAGGCGAACGCCCAGAACGCCCTGCGGCGGTATCGGGAGACGGTGAACCACCTGCAGGGGCTGATCGAGCGACGACCGGCCGACGGGGCTCCGAAGGCGCCGGCGAGCGCGCGCGGACCGGCGCGCGAGCGAGGCCCGCGCTGAGCGTCTCGGCCCCGGCCGGCAAGCGCCCGGCGATCGTGCTCACCCCGGCGTCGCGCGTGCGGGTCCGTTCCGCCGGCCCGGACGATCAGGCGATCGAGTCCGTCGGGATCTTCCGGGGCCTCGTGTCGATCGGGGGGGACAACGCGCTCGCGGTCGAGCTCGAGAGTGCGGACCGGGAGGAGAACGGACGCGTCCGGCTCGTCCCGCTGTCGGCCCTGCTGGCGATCGACATCCTCGAGGCCGCCAAGCCCGAAGAGGAGAAGCGCAGCGAGCCGTCGCAGACCCCCGGCTACTTCCGCTAGCGGCCCGCCCGGAGCCGGGCTTGCTGGGAGTTCCGCCGCGACCGACGGCCGCGAATTCGAACCCAGGTCGTTGGCTTCGAAGGCCAACAGGATAGTCCAGACTACCCCACAAGCCCGACGGCCGGCCGAGGGGGCTGAGCGTATTTGGCCGTTCCGTCCGCGGGGTCCCGGACCGGCTCACGCCCCGGGGCCGCCGGCCCCCGGCCGCTCGAACGTCTCCAGGGTCCGCTGCCCGGCCGTCGTGGGAAAGAGCGTCGCGAGGGCATCGCTCAGCAGGCGGATCCGCTGACGGACGTACGGGGTGATCCCGGGGAGCTCGCCGAGCCGCTGCGACAGCGGCAGGTACTTGCGCACGCTCGCCTCGTAGACCGTCGCCTGGAGCTCGTGGCCGCACGGACGCCCGTCGGCGGTCGACGCGGTGCAGCGGCCCGAGAGCGCCGGGCGGCGGTACGCCGCCCCGCACGACGGGCAGCGGAACCGCTGGGTCGCGTAGCCCTTGAGGTTCCCCATCACGTCGGGCAGGAAGTGGGCGTTGAGCACCAGGGTGACGGCGTCGGCGAGGTCGACGGCCCGGATCTGCGTCGCGAGGAGGATCGACCGCTCGACCAGGTCGGTCATCGTCCGTCCGTCGCGGTACGCCGAGCGGACGGGCCCGCCCGCGATCCGCGTCGTCGCGTGGGTGAACCCGTACTCCGCGAGCGCCCGCTCCGAGCCGAGGCGATGGCCGACGACGTCGATCAGCGCCTCGACCTCCTTCGGGGAGCCCCGGCGCGCCGCCACGCGGTACAGCTCGAGCGGGTAGCCCGAGCCGACGTCGACGTTCTGGGCCTCCTTGTCGACCTCGGTCGCCACGAGCCGGGTCGTCAGGACGAGCGGCTTGTCCATCTTGGAGCCGCGGCTGGAGGGGAGGTAGGCGTGGGAGAAGTTCAGCAGGGCGTCCATGAGCAGCGTCACCGAGTCCTCGTCTCCGTCGCAGTTCCGTCGCTTGGCCGCATGGAACACCGGATGGGCGAAGCACGCCTCGGCCTGGGTGAAGCCGATCAGCCGCCCCGCGACGGCGCCCGACGTGTGGGGGGCGAGCGCGATCACCGCGGCGCCGATCAGGTCGTCGGGCCCCTCGACCCGGTAGAACGGCTCGAGGTCGTAGAGCCGGACCAGCTCATCGTCGACGAACCGGGCGAGGCGGGCGAGATACTCCCCGCACGAGCGCGACACGATGAGGTCCTGGGGACGGAGCTCGACGAGCTGCTCGGGATCCGTGAGCGGGGCCCCGGCGCGGTCGCGCGCGTAGCCGAGGGCGAGCGCCCGCTCGACGGGGAGCCCGATCTCGGCCGGACGGAAGTGCGTGAGCGGCAGGTTCGTGAGGTCGAACCGCGCCGTGCCGTCCTGGTAGACCGAAACCCGGTGGGACGCCCGGAGGATCACCTTCTCGAGGCACTCGGGGACCTTGCCGACCGACGTGAGCCCCTTCACCCCCTTCGGGCTCGGGGCCTGCGGCAGCGACAGGCGGACGAGGGCCTCCTTCCAGAGCGTGTCGAGCGGGAGCCGCTGGACCGCCGTGTCGCCGGTCGGCTCGGTGTGCTCGCCGCAGGCGCACCGGTTCCACACCGTCGTCTTGCCGCAGCGCCCGCATCGACGCAGCCCCAGCTCGGCCCGCACCCCCTCGCCCGCGCTGCGTCGCGCGGCCTCGACGATCGAGCGCGTGGGGCCGCCGGCCTCGCCGACCGGGAAGAGGCCGTGGACGTTCGGCTGCATCGCCCGCGCGTACGCCTTCTCCGGACGGCCGACCCGTCCCCCGACGCGCGACGGCCCGCGCGCCCGGATCGGCACGCCGCTGAGCCGGCCGACGTAGGCGAGGGGATCGTCGTCCACGGGCTCGAGCGGCGTCCGGCGTCGAAGCTCCTCGCCCTCGGGCTCGAGCCCCAGGCCCAGGACGAGCGACGCGCTGGCGTCGGGCTCGCCGCGAAGGCGAGCGCCGTCGAGGGGCCGGAACAGGAAGCCGAGCCGGACCAGGAGCTCGTGCCAGGCCGGATCGCGCGGGAGCTCGAGCGCGCCGTCGCGCCACCGTCCGGCGCGCTCGACGAACTCCCCGAGCGCGCGCAGCTCCGGCGGGCTGAGGTCGTGCCAGAACAGCAGCCACCGCGGGTGCAGCGGGACCCCGCGGGTCCGGGCGAGCCGGACGGCCGCCTCGAGCGACGTGCTCCCCGACTCCTCGTCCGGGTCGACCCCGACCGCCCGAAGCTCCTGGCGGTGCCAGTCCGGGGAGTAGGCGCCGGGGGCGAGCGGCCGGTTGTTCTCGAGGAACTCCCCGAAGCTGACCAGGAGCTCGCCGAGGTCGATGATCCGCCGTACCTTGGGCAGGAGCCGTTCGGCCGAGGCGGGATCCCGCACCTCGGTGACCGTGCCGTCCTCGAGCTCGACGATCGGGCCCTGGAGGTCGTCGCACAGCCCGATCGCCGCCGCCTTGCCCGGGTACTCGAGCTTGACCTGGGTGCCGATGGCGACGAAGTGCTGCAGGACCACCATCGTCGCGGGAGGGAGCGCGCAGGCCGCGAGGCCGCTCGTCCGCGCCCGGCCGTACACGAGCCGGAACCCGCCGGGTCGGTCCGGGTGGGCGAGGACCGGCCGCCCGCCGACCGCGTCCTGGAGGTACTTCGGCAACCGGGGATCGTCCTCCTCGGAGGCATGGCCCCCGAGGCCGGCTAGGAACTCCCAGCCGTCCAGACCGAGCTTGTCGACGATCTTCCTCAGCTTGGCGGCCTTCTGGCACAGCCCCTCGGCGATCACGAGGCAGGCGCCGCCGCGCAGTCCGTTCGTCGGCACCCGGGGGAGGTCGCGGAAGGCGCTCACCTCGGCGTCGCCCTCCGTCGCCTCGCCGGAGATCGCCACGGGAAGGTGCGCGACGACGTGGCGGATCTCGTCGGCGGTCGGGACGTACTGCAGGTGCTGGTGGAACTTGTAGAGGGGGATCTCCTCCTGCAGCCGTCCGACCTCGGCCGGGTCGGCGTGGTAGGCGGGGATCCCGAGGTCTCGGCGCACGATGTCGGCGAGGAGGACGCTGAG
Source organism: Thermoplasmata archaeon (assembly GCA_030044695.1). Classification (GTDB taxonomy): domain Archaea; phylum Thermoplasmatota; class Thermoplasmata; order Lutacidiplasmatales; family UBA184; genus Lutacidiplasma. Next base: position 5,632 of record JASIDM010000037.1, on the reverse strand, counting down.
CGCCTGGGCCGTTCCGCCGGCCGCGCGGATCGGTCCCGCGTAGTCGAGCTCCAGGTACGGCGGCGCCGAGCCGAAGCTCCGGATCTGGACGTCGGCGAGCCCCTCGAGCGGGGCGACGAGGATCCCCTCCGTCAGGACGGCGAGCCCGACCCTCAGGGCGACCTCGACCCGCTCCTGCGTCGAGCCCCCTCGGTTCGGATCGCGGGCGAGCCGTCGGGCCAGCGCGACGGCGAGCTCCTCGCGGGGCAGGGTGCGGGCCAGCGCGCGGATCTCCTCGGCGATCCCGTCGACGTGGAGGTGGGCGAGGAGCTCCTCGACCCGGCTCGCCATGTCCCGCGCGCGCGGGATCTCCGGGACCCGGGACGGGTCGAGACCGACGGCCCGGGCCCTCCCCGCGGCCGCGTACGCCCGCTCGACCTCCGCCTCGACCGAGAGGAAGTACGATTCCACGCGGCCACGAGCGAGTCGCGGCTCATAACTGCGTACGCCGACGCGGGTCGGCGTCGCGGTCCGCAGCGCGTCGCGGTGCGGGCGAAGCGGCGCGCCCTACGAGCTTCGCGCCCCGTCGCCGGCGGGCAGGGGGAAGGCGTCCAGGAACGACCACCAGGCGCCGATCGAGCGGCGCGAGGCCCGCAGGGCGGCCAAGCGGGCCGCCGGCGACTGGCCGAGGAGCCCCGACAGGATACGTCGCTCGGCCCGGGAGTGCTCCACGTCGGCGCCGGTGTGGACCCGGAAGAACTCGTGGGTCGCGCGATCCCGGATCCCGTAGTTCGCCCGGAGCCCTCGGGACTTCTCGGCGGCGATCTCCGGGAAGATCGACTCGTAGGCGTACAGGGCGCTGACCGCCTCCTCGGGAGAGCGGCGCGTCAGCCGCTCGTAGCAGTCCAGAAGGGCCTGCGTGGCGGCCTTCGGCCGGGCGTCGAGCGTCGCCCGCCGCGAGAGCCCGATCCCCCGGGCGAAGTCGAGCCACAGCTCGGGATGGGTCGGGGGTCGACCCTCCTCGTCGATGAGGTTCTCGAGCAGGACCCGACGATCGCGCTGGTCCTCCAGCCGCGCGTAGGCCGCCGCGACGAACCGAGGGAACGCCGACTCGAACCGGAAGTACTGCCCGGCGTAGTCTCGCAGGGTCTCGAGCGGGAGCTCCCCGTGGGACCAGGCGACGTAGAACGGATGCTTGAGGAGATGGCGAGTTCGCAGCAGCTCGTCGATCGGCCCGACCCAGCGGTCCATGGCGCGCGGACGAGCGCGGGGTCTAACAAGCTTTCGGACCACCGCCGTCGTGGCGCGGTCTTCGAGGGGAGCTCCGGCGCGAGCCGGCCGAGCGACGACGCCCCACCAGTCGAGAGGACCTTCCGCTTCACGCAAATGTTTATGTAGCGACCTCCAGAATCGTTGCGCAGAGCGTATGACGCTCGTCTGACAAACAGGACGGGAACAGACGATGAAGTCCATCATCCAGGAAGCGATCGCCAAGCACCAGGAGAACCAGAGCCTGGTCGAGGAGCGGAAGCCGACGGCGCCGGCGTACCAGAGCAACGACGACGCCGAGCTCGCGAAGCTGGCGGAGACCCTGAAGGTCAACATTCGCATCGTCGGCTGCGGGGGCGGGGGGTCGAACACGATCAACCGCTGCGTCGAGGAGGGGATCCAGGGCGCGGAGATGTGCGCCATCAACACCGACGCCAAGCACCTCCTGACGATCCACGCGCCGCGCAAGATCCTGATCGGCCGCCGGGCCACCAAGGGCCTGGGGGCCGGGGCCCGCCCGGAGATCGGCGAGGAGGCGGCCCGGGAGAACGAGGAGGAGCTCCGTCAGTTCCTCAACGGGGCGCACATCGTCTTCGTCACCGCGGGCATGGGCGGAGGGACCGGCACGGGCTCGGCCCATCTCGTCGCCCGCCTCGCCAAGGAAGCGGGGGCCCTCACCATGGGGGTCGTCACCTTGCCGTTCGCCGGCGAGGGGGCCGCGCGGATGGAGCAGGCCCGAGACGGGCTCGAGCGCCTTCGCCGCGTCTGCGACACGACGATCGTGATCCAGAACGACAAGCTCCTCGAGCTGGTCCCCCGGATGCCCCTCGACTCGGCGTTCAAGCTCGCCGACGCCGTCCTGATGACGGCGATCAAGGGGATCACGGAGATCGTCACCCGGCCCGGCCTCGTCAACCTCGACTACGCCGACATCCTGACCGTCATGAAGGACGGGGGCGTTGCCCTGATCGGGCTCGGGGAGAGCGAGAGCGCCACGGACCGCGTCACCGAGGCCGTCACCGAGGCCCTGACCTCCCCGCTGCTCGGGTCGGTCGAGCTGAAGGACGCCACGGGCGCCCTGGTCCGCGTGATCGGCGGACCCACGATGACGGTCAGCGAGGCCGAGAAGGCCGCGGCCCTCGTCGGCGGCAAGATCTCCAAGCGGGCCCGCATCATCTGGGGATGCTCGGTCGAGAACTCGCCGGACATGGAGAACACGATCAAGGTGTTGCTGATCATCACGGGCGTCCGGGCGACGAGCCTCCTCGGTCAGAAGGGAGGCTACGCGACCGGTGAGTCCGAGGAAGTCATCGACCTCGTCCGGTAGACCCCCCCGCCCTCGCTCCCGCTACCTCGGCGTCGAGGTAGCGGGCGAACCTCTTCCTGCCCTCCTTCCGGCAGCGTGGGGACCCTGCCTCGAGCGGGCGCTCGCGGCGGCCGGCCTCGCCGGGCTGCCGTACCGGCTGATCCGCTCCCAAGGAGCCCGCGCCGTCGTCCGGGTCCCTCGGGGGAGCGCCCCCGACGCCCGCCGGGCCTGGAACTCCGCGCCGCCGGAACCTGGCCCCACGCGCCTGCGAACGGTCCGGACCTGGGGCACCCTGGTCGAGGCCCGGGCCTGGGTCGCGCGAGCAGGGTCCGCCGGGGGCGGTCCGACGACCGGCCCGCGGCTCCGCGGCGCCTCAGCTGATCGTGAGGCTGAACGTCGCGAGCTGCAACGCTAGCGACGTCGCGGTGACGTTCACGTAGACGGTCGCCAGCGGCCCGTTGAACTCGAACGGGCCGGTGCAGGCGACCGAGGTCGCGGGGGCGCACGCCACGTCGCCCGCGAGGGCCGGCAGACCGTCCAGGTCGGCGAGCCAGGCCGCGGCGAACGGGGTCGTCACGGCGACCGACGTCCGCCCCGAGAGCGAGAAACCGCCCGACGGCTGGTTCACGTTCAGCAGGGAGACGAGCCGCGCGGCGAGCTCGGCCGTTCCCGTGCCGACCTCCGTGCCGTAGCCGCCGATGAACTGCGGCACCCAGAGCGTCAGCGCGCCGTTCACGAAGCTGATCCCGGGGGGGACGATCGTCACCGGCAGCGCGCTCCCCTGGGCGAACACCACCGCGCCGAGGTCGAACGCCACGATGGCGTCCGGGCTGTAGGTGTTCCGCAGCTCCACGAGGAGCGAGCCGCCGCCGCTGGTCGACGGCGTGAGCGGCAGGGTCGCCGTCGCGTAGAACGGGCAGGCGAACGGGGCCGGCTCCGCGTACGTGCCCGTCCATGGGGAGGGGGCCGTACCGCTCGAGACCGACGTGTCGTTGAAGGTGACCGTGTAGGTCCCTCCCGATTGGGCGGAGCCGGTCGACTTGCCGACCGAGTCGGTGTCGGCGGCGAGGTTGTCGACGGGGCAGGTGGCGGAGGAGCCGGAGCTCGAATAGCCGTCGTAGTAGACGGCGATGCCGCTGCTGGTGGCGCTGATCGTGCCGAGGGTGACGGCGTCGCTGGAGCCCCAGGCGCTGACGGTGAGGTGGGAGCTGGTCATGCTCTCCGTGCCCGTGCTGACGGTGTCGCCGTTCCCCACGAGCAGGACCGAGACCGTCGACGAGGTCCAGCTGCCCGAGAGGAACTGGATGGTGTCGTTCGAGCCGATCACCGTGAGGTGCAGCCCGGTACCGCTGCCGCTGATGGTGATGTTGACGTCGTCGTAGCTCCCGACGAGCAATAGGTACTCCGGCGTGCTCGAGCTCGAGGTCACGGCGAGGGAGCTGTGGGACGCGGAGACGCTGAGGTTGTACGGTCCGCCCGAGGTGGAGAGGGAGTACGCCGTCGGGCTCGTGCTCGAGAAGTTCCAGAACACCTTGCCGCTCCCCGAGCAGCTCAGGCTCGTCGAGCTCGTCGAGCACGAGTCCCCGCCCGTCGTCCCTCCCGCCGGCCCGACGGTCGGCGGCGCGAACGTCACCCCCGAGGTGACCGTGAACGACGTGTCGAAGGCGCTCCCCTGCGCGCCGCGGGTGATCTGGGCGCCGTCCGGGCCGGCGAACGGCGGGGTCCCCAGCGAGCCCAGGGAGATCGGCTGGGTCACTTCGGCGCCGATCGCCCCCGCGCCGGCGATCGACCGGAGCGTGGCGCCGAGCCGGCTGAGCTGGTTCTCCACGACGAGCTCGTGGTTGGCGTCGTTCACCGCCATCTGCTGCGGGAGCTGCGTCGCCAGGTAGTTCGCCATCACCGTCACCACGAGGAGCAGGCCGAGGATCGTCGCCACGGCCGCGACCTGCCCGCGACGTCCTCGACGTCGCCAACCGCGGGGGGACGTACGTCGTGACCGGGCCGGCGCCGGGACGCGGGGCTCCCCGCGGGGGCGCGAGGCGAGACGGATCCGGTGCGGGGACGCGGTAAGGGTCCCCGAAGCCGGCGGGGAACCGGGGCCCGGCGGGCCGGCCACTACGTCCCACGACCGCCCAGCCCGCCGCATCTCCCCTCGGGGAATCTAGTTTAGGCCGGCTTCGATTAAATACAGGTTTCGCCCCGCGGACCGTCGTCTCCGAGGTCGACCGGGCTGCCGGGGGCGTTGCGCCACCGCAACGTTATCGTCCTTCTATCCTCCCCGTCCCGGGTAAGGAGCTTGGCGGCCGGGTCCGAGCCCCGAGTGGAACGCGCGCTCCTCAGCGTCGAGGACAAGGACCACCTCGGCGAGTTCGCCGCCGGCCTCTCGGCCCTGGGGGTCGAGCTCTGGGCCACCGCGGGAACGCGTCGGGCCGTCACGGCCGCGGGAGGCTCGGCGCGGGCCGTGGAGGAGCTCACGGGCGTCGACGCATGGTTCGGGGGCCGGCTGAAGACCCTGCATCCCGCCGTCTTCGGGGGGATCCTGGCCCCGCGGACCTCCGAAGGCCTCGTCGAGCTGGCGGAGCGCCAGCTCCGACGGTTCGACCTCGTGGTCGTGAACTTCTACCCGTTCGAGCGCCACCTCGCGGACCAGCCGGAGGCGACCGACCGCGAGGAGTTCATCGACATCGGCGGGGTCGCGCTGGCTCGGGCGGCGGCGAAGAACCACGCCGCCGTCGCCGTGGCGAGCGATCCGTCCCAGTACGCCGCGATCCTCGCCGAGCTCCAGCAGCGAGGGGGGCGGCTCAGCGACGCGACCCGCCGGCACCTCGCCGTTGAGGCGTTCGCGCGCTGCTCCCGCTACGACGCCGCGATCGCCTCCGGGCTCCGACCGAGATCGTCCCCTCCGCCGGGGTTCCCGGCCGAGGTCCTCCTCCGAGCGGACCCGCTCGTCCTGCGGTACGGGGAGAATCCCCACCAGCGGGCCCAGGCGTACGCCCTCGCCGGACCCGCCCCGCTCGATCAGCCGGCGACCCCCCTCGAGGTGCTCAAGGGCGCGGCGCCGTCGTACACCAACCTGCT
>JASIDM010000036.1 GCA_030044695.1 Thermoplasmata archaeon | reverse complement strand
GGGCTCGAGGACCGGTCCGAGCTCCTCCGAAGCATCGACCGGGACGCCCCCGACATGACGGCCGAGCTCTGCGAAGCCGCGCTCACCGAGGCCTCCGGGCGCGCTTCGGACGCCCAGCAGATCCTCCGATCCGCCCAGGCCCGAATGGACCGGGAGACCGAGGAACTGCTCGGGCGCCACCTGGAGAACCTCGAGTCGCGCGGCCGCGCCCTGCAGTCCACCGGATTGCGGCTCGCCCTGGAGAGCGAGCTCGGATCGCTCGCGGAAGGGTTCGTCGGCGGCGAGGCGGCAGCGTCGGTGGCGGCGCTCGCCGCCGCGGAGCGTCGGCTCGATGCGATCGAAGCCCACTGGCGCGGGCTCCAGGCACTCCTCGCCCAGGTGACGACGCTGCGGGAGCAAGCCACGGCCCTGGGCATCTCGCTCGACGGCCTCCCGGACCGCGTGGCGACGATCCGCGCCGACCTGGCCGCTGCCGCGGTGACGGAGCGGGAGCTCGACCTCGCCGCTCAGACGGCCGCCGAGGCCTTGATGCGGCTCCACGAGGCGATCCCCCCCGCGCTCGAGAGGGAGCTGGCGAGGCACGACGTGGCCCTGCGGGAGCACCCGGCCCGGTCCGCTCGCGCGCAGCCGGCGCGTCGCCGCCACGCTGAGGCCGTCGATCACCTCAAGAGCGGCCGCCTCGAGGATGCGGTCCGGAGCGTCCGGGAGTTGCGCGAGGCGCTGAACGAGCTCGCCCGCGAGAGCGAGGCCGCTCCGCCGCCGGTGGCCCCGACCCCGGCGCCCGTCGCTAGCGCGGCCCCCCGACCGGTCCCGGCGCGTCGCGCGGAGCCAGCGACGATTCCCACTCCCTCGACCCCTTCGTCGTCCGCGGTGCCGGCCGACCAGGTCGAGGCCGCGGCTCCCGCGATGGCACCACCGACTCCCTCGGCCCGAGAGGGCGCCGGCCCACCGGACGCGGCGACGATCACCGCGCTCATGCAGAAGGTCCGGAGCCTCGCCGCCCGGGTCCGTTCCCTACCCCCCGAGAGCCCGCAGGCCGCCTCCGCCGCGACCCAGATCCACGAGGCGACCGAGCTCCTGCGCGCCCATCGGTACGCCGAGGCGGACGCCGCCCTCTCGCGTCTTATGCGCGCGCTGGTTCAGACCGGCGACCGGAGCTAGTCGGTGCCAACGAAGCGATCCCCGTTCCCGGACCTGCGCGTCCGGCTCGACGGGACCGAGGAGCGGGCCCAGCGGTACCAGGAGGAGGGGCTCCCGGTCCCGACGAGCCAGCTTCGGACGGAGTTCGAGGCCGCGGTCCGCGCCGGCGACGTCGAGCGCGCCGACGGGGTCGTCAAGCGCGCCGAGGCGCTGCTCGCCCGGGCCGACCAGGACTGGGGATGGCTCAGCGAGCTCCTGCAGCGGGTCGACGGACTGCGGGGGATCGCGGATACCGTCGGGCTCGACCTCGCGCGCATCGACGCCCGCGTCGGGAACCCTCGGGCCCAGCTCCTCGCCGAGCCGCTGACCACGACGTCGCTGGAGAAGGCGGCGGCCGGGGCCTCGTTCGCCCTCGCGGTCCTCAACGACGCGATCCCGAAGTATGTCGTCACCGAGGCCCAAGCGTTGGGCGTCTCGATCCGCCGGGCTCGGGACCGCGGCGAGGACGTGCGCGAGGCGACCGTCGCCTTCACCTCGCTGTTGCGCGCCCTCCAGGAGCCGGTGCTGACGTCGACCGCCGAGCGCCTCGTCGAGGCCCGCCGGGCCGTCGCGCGGATCCCCCGGGCGCCGTCCGTCGCGGCGGTCTCCGACGAAGAGGAGGACGAGATCCTCAGCGAGGCCCGCAACCTCGCCCGCCGCCTCCACCGGATCAAGACGCGGGCCCACGACGCGACGGACGCGGTCCGGCTAATCAGCCAGGTCCGTCAGGCCCTCAGCGAGGACCGCGACCGCCGCTACGTCTCTCCCGAAGAGGAGGTCGAGGCCCTCTGGGCCGAGGTCGACCGCCTCACGCGCGAGAAGCGGCTCGCGGCGATCGGGCCGCCCACGGAGGCCGAGGCCCCCGGCGACGACGACGAGACGTACATCGTCGCGGGCGATTCCGACGAGGAGGACGAACCGGAGGAGGAGGTCGTCGCGCCGAGGGTCCCGACCGGCACGACCCCGATCGCCGAGCTGACGTTCGCCCAGCGCGCGCCGCCGGTCGCGGCCCGGCCCGTCAGCGCCCCGGCCACGCCGGTGGCTCGGCCGGCCGAGTCTCGGTACCCGCCGCCGATCGTCCCGCCGGTCCGGCCGCTGCTCGATGAGCAGGCCGGGGTCAAGCCTGCGCCGAGCCCCGACACCCTGTCCGAAGGCGCTGGCCCACGCGTCCCGCGACCGACGCGGATCGCGATCGCCTCGGCCTACGTCCCTCCGGAGATCAGCTCGGGCACGATCCTGGCGGCGCCCGTGGTGAGCCCTCGCCCCGCGTCTCCTCCCCCCGCGGCGACGCCCGCCCCGCCGAAGGCCGAGCCGGCGCCCGTCGCGGTTCCTACGCCCGCCCCGATCCCCCCGCGTGCGGCGCCGACGCCGCCCCCGCCCGCGGCTCCGGTCCCACCGGCCGAGACCCCGTCGACGACCCAAGGGGTGCTCCCGCCGCCGGCCCCGCCGACGCGAAGGGTGCGCTCGCGTCATCGCAACACCTGAGCCGGCGTCGGCGCCGGGGGACGGCTGCCGGTCGGAGCTCTCCCGCGGCCTCGACGGAAAGGCTCTAATATGCTGCGAAAATCGTTTATATTACTTGGCGACCAGTCCGGCCCGCGGAGTTCGCCCGGGGGTGGGCCAGGTCGTCGCCTTCACACCGTCCGGTTTTGTGACGCTCCGTGCGGCCTCCGCCGAGGTCGTCCCTGAGGGGACCCCCGTGCGCGACGCGAAAGGTCTCCTGGAAGGGCGGGTCGTCCGCGTCTTCGGCCCGGTAGCCAGGCCGTACCTGCTCGTCCGCCCCCGCCGCCCCCCGAGCCCGGTCGATGGCGCGGCCCTGCTCGGCGCCGAGGTCCGAGCCGCATGAAGGCGGGCGTGAGCCCCCCGGCCGACGGGGGAACGCCGCCCGAGCAACCCCCGTCGGACCGCCCGACCGAGAGCGCGGTCGCCAGCCGGTGCACGAGCTGCGGATCGAGCCACCTCACCCGGGACTACGAGCGCGGCGAGGTCGTCTGCGACGAGTGCGGGCTGGTCCTCGAGGAGGCGATGATCGACCAGGGCCCGGAGTGGCGCGCGTTCGACGCCGAGCAGGGGGAGAAGCGGGCCCGGACCGGCGCCCCGACGACGCTCACGATCCACGACAAGGGGCTCTCGACGGAGATCGGCTGGAAGAACCGAGATCCGTTCGGCAAGTCGATCCCGACGCGCAACCGCGCGCAGCTGTACCGCCTGCGCAAGTGGCAGCGGCGCATCCGCGTCTCGAACGCGACCGAGCGCAACCTCGCCTTCGCCCTGGCCGAGCTCGACCGGCTCGCCTCGGGGATGGCGCTCCCCCGCAACGTCCGGGAGACCGCGGCGATGATCTACCGCAAGGCCGTCGGCAAGAACCTCATCCGGGGCCGCTCGATCGAGGGGGTCGTCGCCGCTTCGCTGTACGGCAGCTGTCGACAGTGCAACGTACCGCGGACCCTGGATGAGATCGCCTCGAAGTCGCGCATCGGCCGCAAGGAGATCGGCCGGACGTACCGGTTCATGACCCGGGAGCTCCGCCTCCGTCTCCTCCCCACGCGGCCGCAGGACTACATCCAGCGGTTCTGCTCGGAGCTGAAGCTGAAGGGCGAGATCCAGTCCCGCGCCAACGAGATCCTCAAGCAGGCGACCGAGCGCGAGCTGACCAGCGGGCGGGGGCCGACCGGCGTCGCCGCCGCCGCGATCTACATCTCCACCGTGCAGTGCGGCGAGCGCCGCACCCAGCGCGAGGTCGCCGAGGTCGCGGGCGTCACCGAGGTGACGATCCGCAACCGCTACAAGGAGCTCACGGAGAAGCTGAACCTGCGGGTGATGCTCTAGCCGCCCGGAGCCCGCTACCGTCTTCTTTCCTCGCGCGTCGGCCTCTCGTGAGCCGGGTCCTCCCGATCGGCGTGCTCGTCTCCGGCGAGGGGACGACGCTCGACGCCATCGCCGAACAGGTGAGCGGCGGTCATCTCCCGGTGCACCTCGCCCTGGTCGTCGCCGACCGGCCCCACGCGCCGGCGATCGAGAAGGCCCGCCGCCGCGGGCTGCCGACCCTGGTCCTTCCCTCGCGTGGGGTCCCCCCCGAGGGGTGGGCGCAGCGGCTCACCGAGGCGCTGCGCGAGCGGGGGGTCGAGCTCGTCGTCCTCGCCGGCTTCCTCACCATCCTGCCGCCGAGCTGGGTCGCGGACTGGGCCGGCCGCGCCGTCAACCTGCATCCGTCGCTGTTGCCACGGCACGGAGGTCCCGGGCTCTACGGCCCGCGCGTGCACGCCTCCGTCCTCGCCGCGGGGGACCGCCAGACCGGCGCTACCCTACATCTCGTCACCCCGGAGGTCGATCGCGGGCCCACGATCGCCCAGCAGCGGATCGACGTCCGCCCCGGCGACACCCCGGCGAGCCTGCGCGAGCGGCTGCACCCGGTCGAGGTCGAGCTGCTCGCGAGCGTCCTCCGCCGGTTCGCCGACGGCGAGCTCCCGCTGCCGTACCCCGATTCCCGGCGCAGCCCGGGGCGGCGGGGAGCTACCCGCGAGACGGGGGGGTAGCCCGTCCGCCGCGGGCGGCGGCCCGCTAGAACCGGTCGCCGTCCATGCAGGCGAACGCCGCCTGGTCGGTCCCCAACTCTCGCACCAGGGCTCTCCCGCCGGCGGGCTCGCCGAGGGACTTCGCCATCATCACGTACCAACTGCCCGCGTTCCGCACGAGGTACCCGCGCCGTCGCAGATCCCGGTCGAGCCGGCGCACCGGACTGTACCACAGCACGAGCATCCCCCCGGGGACCCGGCGTTCCAGCGCTCGCACCACGCCCGGGAGCTCGCCGTAGGGTGCCACGAGCTCGTCGCAGGTCAGGCGCTGACCGCGGCCGGAGAGGGTTGCGTAGGCGTACCCGAGCCGCCGACCGCGCCGCCGGTACGTCAGCAGCGCATCCCGCTCGAGGTGGCCCCCTTCCTGGAGCATCCGGAGGAATCGGGCCGGGCGGACCGCGAACCCGTAGCTGCCCTCCTCGCTCTCGGCGTACCGTCGCTCGAGCTCGGCGAGGTGGCCGAACCCCTCCGGCCGCAGGACGCCCGCCGCAGAAGCCGCGGGCCGGCGGGCCGCGGGGACCGCGGGCTTCACGGCGATCGGCGGGACGTAGACGTCCCGGTAGCCGAGCCGCTCGTAGAGGCCGTGAGCGTACCAGCCGCGGTTCGTCCAGAGCAGCGCGAACCGCGATCCGTGGGCCCGCTCCCGACGATGGACCTCCTCCAGGATCGCCGTAGCGATCCCCCGCCGGGACCGGTCGCGGCGGGTCGTGACCCCGGCGATGCCGCTGATCGTCTCGAGCCCGGATCGGGTCCGGTACGGCAAGCGCAGGACGTACGTCTGACCGACGACCTCGCCGTGGTCGACGGCGAACAGTCCGACGTAGTCGGCGAGCAGGTAGCGGTGCCGTCGGTACCGGCGGACGGTCCGGCCGTCGAGGAAGCTGGCGAACGCGCTCAGCTGCAGGGCGGCCCGCGGGGCGTCGGCGCGGGCCGGCAGGTCATCGTACGGAACGATCCTCATGGCCGGGCCGCGCTCCGGGACCGGCCCGGGCGGAAGGCCCGGATCCGCGCCCGTTCAGGTCGGCGAGCGGGTCTAGCGCGCCGCACGAAGGAGCTCGAGCGGGACGGACCGGTCGGGGAGCCGGATGCGGAGGCGGTGCCGGGTCGTCTTCGGCGGGAACGGCTGGCGCTGGTGGGCCCGCTCGATCACCTCCGACTTGGCGATCGGCGGCCCGGGGCTCCACCGGTCGAGATCCACGTGGTGACCATCGTAGTCGAAGACCCAGGCTGGCACGCGGCGCAGGCCGAGCCGTCGGGCCGCCTCGACCCGGTGGTGGCCGTTGAGGATCACCCAGGAGCCTCGCGCGACCCAGATCGGCTCGCGGAACTCGCCGGCCCGCTCGATCGCGGCGACGAGCTCGTCGACCCGGTCCCGCTCGTGCTCCTCGTGGCCGCGCAAGCGCGCCACCGGGACGAGCCGGAACTCCGGTCCGTCGTTCATGCGTCCGCCGGCGCCGACGCCTCGAGGGCGCGCCGGACGTAGACGGCGACCATCTTCTTGCGGTACTCCGGCGCGAGGAACGTGTTGTGCACCGGCCGGACGCGTCGGGCGACCTCCGCGCCGAGCTCGCGCCGTCGGCGATCGTCCAGCCGCTCGCCCTCGAGGGGGCGGGTCAGCTCGTCGAACCGCCGCGGCCGGGGGTCCGCGCCGCCGACGGCGAGCCGCAGCTCCTCCACGCGCCCGTCGTCCGACCATCGGCCCGCCACGGCGACCCCGAGCTCGGGGAAGTCGTACGCGGGACGGACCCGCAGCTTGAGATAACGGCCGCGCCGGCCCCGCGCCGAGCTCGGGAGCCGGACGGCGACCAGGAGCTCGCCCGGGGCGAGCGTGAGGCGGCGGATCCCGTCGCCGGTCGCGTCGTAGAGCTGCTCGAGGGGGATCGTGCGCCTACCGGTCGGCCCGGCGAGCTCGACCTCGGCGTCCGCGACCAGGAGCGCCGGCGCGAGGTCGCCGCTGAACGTGGCGTAGCAGGTCGTCTTCTGCGGGACGACGTGGCAACGGTCCCCGTCGGCCTTCAGGCAGAAGCCGAGGCTCGCCCGCCAGAAGTAGCTCTGGTTGAAGAAGAAGCACCGGGTCTCGACGAGCAGGTTGCCGCCGACGGTGCCGCTGGCGCGGACGAGCGGCGTGGCGACCTCGCGCACGGCGTCGCCGAGAGCGGGCCAGGCGCGGGCGAGCTCGGCGTCCCGCTCGAGGTCGGCCAGCCGGGCCATCGCCCCGAGGCGCTCGAGGGAATGGCCGCGCAGCTCGCCGACGTCCTCGAGGGCGACGAGGTGCGGCCGCAGGTTGAGGTGCATCTTGTAGTTCGGCAGGAGGTCGGTCCCGCCGGCGAGGTAGTCGAAGCGGCCCTGGTGCTCGCGCGCCAGCGCGACGGTCTCGTCGACGCTCGTCGGCCGGTGGAGCTCGAACGGATCGAGATGCACGATGCCCCCTAGGCCCCCTTCCAGGGGCGCCCCTCCTGCTCCCGCATCTCCAGGGCGCGGACGACGCGGTCCGGCGTGATCGGCAGCTCGGTGAACCGGCATCCCACGGCGTCGTAGAGGGCGTTCGCCACGGCGGGGAGCGTCGCGACGAGCGGCCCCTCGCCGGCCTCCTTCGCCCCGAACGGCCCCTCGGGGTCGTCGTCGCCGACGAGCAGGATCTCCACGTCGGGCATCTGCTGCGGTGCCGGGATCTTGTACTCCAGCAGCGACGGGTTCAGCAGGCGCGAGGCGCGGTAGGCCATCGTCTCGCCCATCACCTGCCCGAGCCCCATGTGGATGGAGCCTTCGATCTGCCCCTCCACCGCGAGGCGGTTCAGCGGCCGGCCGCAGTCGAACGCGGCCCAGACCTTCTCGACGCGGTAGACGCCGGTCTCGAC
>JASIDM010000035.1 GCA_030044695.1 Thermoplasmata archaeon | reverse complement strand
GCACGGGGTCCGGCCCCGGGATCAGGATGACGGTCGACTTCGCGTGGGCGAGGAGCCCGAAGATGCGCGTCGCCGCGATCGCATGGACTGGCCCGTGGAGCGAGGCCAGGATCCGGGCGCAGTTCGGCCGACTGGAGACGTGGGCCCGCGCCCAGCGGGTTCGGACGGGTCGGTGGGTCTTCCGCGAGCCGGGGACGCGACGATGTGAGGTGGCGATCGAGCTCCGAGGGACCGCCCGAGGATCGGGCGGGATCCGCGTGAAGAGCTACCCTGCCGCGCGCGTCGCGCGGGTCGTCTTCGACCCCGAGGAGGTCGCCCCGCGCGTCGTCTACCACGCGCTCTCGGACTGGCTGCGATGGCGGCGCCGGGAGAAGGAGATCCGGTCGGTCGGCCCGAGCCGAGAGGTCTACTTGGGCAATCCCTGGACCGACCGCCGGGCCTGGTCCCGGACCGAGGTCCAGTTCCAGGTCCGTCCGTGACGGGGAGGGGCAGGGCCCTCGGGCGCCGGACCGACCGCGTTGGACGGACGGGGTGACCGCCCTGACCGAACCGAACTCCACGGAGGAGGCGAAGGCCGCCTCCGACCTCCGCCGCGGGGGGCTCGTCGCGATCGTCGCCTCGCTGCTCGCCCTGGCCGTACCGGCGGCCCTGCTCCTGCTCGCCCGGTCGCACCTGGAGGGGCTGAGCCTCTCCTCGACCACGGTGGCGAGAGGCGTCGCCCTCTCGGTGGTGGGCGGGTCGGTGCTCGCCCTCCTGGCCCTGCTGCTGTACCGGCGGGCGTTCCTGCACCTGCGGCACGTCGACCGCCGGATCCGCCCGTCGGCCGCGCTCTGCCTCGTCGGCTCGGTCGGCACGCTGGCCCTCCTCTTCGCGGCCGCGTACCTCGCCGGCGGATCCGCTTCGATCACCGGCTGCGCCCAAGGGCCCGCGGACCACGCCCTCGCCTGCCTGCGGAGCCATGACGCGACCGCCGGTTACGTCGCGATCGCGGCGTTCTGGTTCGTGTGGATCGGCGCCGCCGGGGTGGCGAGCGGGCTGATGGTCGCCGGCCGGTCGTTCCGTCGGGCCAGCCTGTCGGCGGGCGGCATCGTCTACGGCCTCCTCGTGGCCGACCTCGCCGTCCCGTTCGCCGGGCTCCTCGTGCGGCTCCCGTCGACCCCGTACGCGCTGGGCGGCGCGCCCGTGGCGGCGGTGCTCGCCGGCGCCCTCGTCTACGTCGGCGCCCGTGGGCCCCTGCGGCGCGGCGACTAGAGCGGGGTCGTCGCCCGGCGGGGCGCTCCGGGAGGGAGCGTACCTCGTCCGCGCGGGTCTCGGGGCGCCGGTGGGGAGCGCCAACCGTCAAGAGCCCTAGGCCGCTACCGACCTCCGTGACGCCGACGTCGGGCCCAGGGGCGACGGAGTCGATCGTGCTCGCCGGGGGGTGCTTCTGGTGCACGGAGGCCGTCTTCTCCGAGCTCCGCGGGGTCCGTTCGGTGATGCCGGGGTACGCCGGCGGGTCCGTGGCGAACCCGTCCTACGAGCAGGTCTGCACCGGCAGGACCGGCCACGCCGAAGCGGTCGAGGTCGTCTTCGATCCGGCCGAGGTCTCCCTCCACGACCTGCTCGTCGTCTTCTTCACGACGCACGACCCCACGACCCGCGACCGGCAAGGTCCCGACGCCGGGACGCAGTACCGCTCGGCCGTCTTCTACCGGACCCCGGAGCAGCGGGCCACCGCGGAGTCCGTGGTCCGCGAGATCACGGACGAGCAGATCTACCCGCGGCCGGTCGTCACCGAGCTCACGGCCCTGAACGCCTTCTACCCGGCCGAGGAGTACCACCGCAGCTACTACCGCCGCCACCCCGAGGGTGGGTACTGCCAGGCGGTCAT
Organism: Thermoplasmata archaeon; assembly: GCA_030044695.1. Classification (GTDB taxonomy): domain Archaea; phylum Thermoplasmatota; class Thermoplasmata; order Lutacidiplasmatales; family UBA184; genus Lutacidiplasma. The sequence goes on along the minus strand of JASIDM010000035.1, from coordinate 3,993 downwards.
CGCCCCGAAGCTGGCGAAGTTCCGCAAGGCCCACGCCGCCCGGCTCCTCGCCGGGGAGGCGCCGGTCGCCTACCCGACGACGAAGAGGTAGGCGAAGTACCCCGCGAACCCGAGCAGGATCGCGACCGATCCGAGCCGCAGGCCTTCGCGGACGGCGGGGTGGCGTCGGGCCCCGGAGTGCACGGCCGCCGGGAACGCCACGACCCAGACCGCGATCGCCCCGAAGAGGCCGGCGAGCAGCACGAGCCCTCCGAGGTAGGCGAACGCCAGGCCGGCGGTCAACCACCAGACGACCTGGTACGGGTTGGAGAGCCCGACCCCGAGGCCGACGAGCACGGTGCGCCCGTCCGGCGGGCGCTCGGGGCCGTCCGAGGGTCGACGTAGCGCCCGGACCCCAAGAACGCCGAGGACGACGGCACCGACGAGGTCGATCTCGCGGACGATGCCGTGGAGGTCGAAGCTCCGCGACAGCAGGTACACGGCCGCGCCGAGGACCGCGTCGGCCGCCATCGCTCCGGACGCCGTGAGCGTGCCGGCCCGGAACGAGCGCGTCGCCGCGGTGGCGATCCAGGCGTTCATCGGTCCCGGGGGCACCGCCAGGGAGAACCCGAGGAGCGCCCCCACGAGCAGGCTCTCGAACGGCCCGGGCAGGCGAGCTCACCGTCCCGGAGTATCGCGGCGGGCTCGACGGCCGCGTCGTCCCGGAGGCCGGGCGCGGCTGGGCCTCACGTCCACGGCGGCGCCGGCCCGGCGGAGGAGGGCGCCGTGACGATCACGATCCGGCGCCGCGGGCGGGCCAGCGCGATCGCGCCCCCGATCGCCGTCAGCACGAAGCCGACGACGAACCCGCCGAAGGCGAGCGGGATGCTCGCGACGGCCAGGCCCAGCGCGAGCGCTCCCAGCGGACGACGGGCCCGGGGCACGAGCGCCATGGCGCCTCCGGCGATCACCGTGACGAGGCCCAGGACGACCCCGGCGAGGAACAGCGGGCTCGAGAGCCCGAAGACGTGGGCGAGGACGGTCCCGATCGCCCAGAGGACCAGGCCGCCGGCGAGGACGAACGCCCCGCCGACCATGGTCAGGATCGACGCGAGCCACGGTCGCGGCTCCTCGGTCACGGAACGCGGCATCGGCCCTCCCTTCTTACCGCCGGCGGCCCGAGCTCAGAGGGTCCAGGTCGGCCCCCCGTAACCGGCCGGCGGGGACCGCGGCTCCGGCCCGCCGAACGGGTCGGGACGGGAGGAGGGCGGACGTCCTTCCTTGGCGGCGAGGTAGGCGTCGATCGCTTCCGCGGCCTTCGAGCCGGCGGCCATGGCGAAGACGACGGACCGCCCCCCCGAGGCGAACACGCCGTCGACGTCGGTCATCCAGCCCGGCCGACGCCCTTCGGGCCAGGGGTGGCGGGCCGGGGCGCAGTCGAGCTCGGCAGGGAACCCGGCGAGGTCCGCCCGCTCCCCGATCGCCACGAGCACGGTGTCGCACGGGATCGTCTCGTCGGAGCCGGCGACCTCCACGGTCGTCGGACGGCCCTGGGGATCCGGCGGACCGGCGGTGAGGGTCCGGAGCACGATCCCGGTCACCCGACCGTCCCCGAGGACCCGCACCGGGGCGCGGTCGAAGAGGAAACGGAGACCTTCCTCCCCGCCTCCGTCGACCTCCTCGGCTCCCGCCGGCATCGCCCCTCGTCCTCGGCGATAGATCACCGTCACCTGCCCCGTGCCGACGAGGCGCAGGGCCGAACGGGCCGCGTCGAGCGCGACGTCGCCTCCCCCGATGACCACGACGGTCCGGTTCTTGCGTCCGAAGAGCCCCTCCTCGCCCGCGTTCACCGCGAGCAGGAACGGCAGGGCGGGGAACACCCCCGGCAGCTGCTCCCCGGGGATCCCGAGCGCCCGAGGGTCCGACGCCCCGATCGCCACGTAGACGGCCCGGTAGCCGTCGGCCAGCAGGCTCTCCGGGGTGAAGTCGCGACCGGCCCTCTTCCCGGTGACGAACGTGATGTCGAGGTCACGGCACCGCTCGAGGTCGGTCCGCAGCTCGTCGCCGTCCAGGTGGTACTTGGGGATGGTGTCGATCTGGCCCCCCAGGAACGGCTGCTCCTCGTAGACCGTGATCGGATAGCCTCGCAACGCGAGCTCCCAGGCGGCCATCAGCCCCGCGGGCCCGGCGCCGATGACGGCGATCCGGGAGCTCTTCGGGGCGCTCGGCACGTAGGCGAGGTCGGACCGACCGAAGTCGAGGGCGGCCCGCTTGAGGTGACGGATCGCGATCGGCACCCCGCGCCCACCCATGACGCAGTCCTCCTCGCAGTAGTGGTAGCAGCACTTGCACAGCACCCGGGCGAGGGGGTTGTCGACGAGGGTGAGCCGGGCGGCGTCGTCGAACCGCTGCGCGGCGATGAGCGTGATGTAGCCCCGACAGTCCTGGGTGATCGGGCAGGCCTGAACGCAGAACGGCATGGCGCACTGCAGGCACCGCTGAGCCTCGAGGACGGCCTCCTCCCGGGTGTAGGCGTGGAAGATCTCGCCGAACCCCCCGACCCGGCTCGCCCCGGGGTCCTCGGCGATCGTCGTGCGCTCGTAGCGGAACTCGCTCACGGGGGACCCCCGGCGGGGCAGGCCCGGGAGGTGGTAAATCGTGTACGGGGCGGCCGCCCGGCCGGTCTCCGGTCGCCCTCGGACCCGGGTCCCGCCCGGGGCGAGCGGGGGCGTTCGGGGCGCTACGTGTCGAGACCAACGTCTTTTGAACCCCACCGGCGTAGGCGCACCGGATGTCGCCGTCGCCGCTAGCGGACGCCGTGGGGCCTCGCCCGGTCGAGCTGATCCTCTACCGCTGCCTCGTCTGCGGGTTCCAGTCGCTCCGAGGCGAGGAGATCGGCGAGCACCTGATGCAGCACACCGAGGCGGCGAAGTACACCTTCTCTACCGTCGTCAAGTAAGCCCACGGCGCGTCGCGCCGGGGACCTCGGCCCCGAGCTCACGCCGCGGTCAGCACCGGTCGAAGCGTTGCCGGGGGCCGCTCGGCGGCCGGCGCCTCACGCTCGCCGGTCGTCAGGCTCACCCTCGCGGACGCAGGCGCGCTGAGGTACTCCTCCCGATCCGCCATCTCCACGTCGCACATGCTCGAGCCTAGGTCGGAGCGGCTCGCGGCCCGGGGTCCGGCGCGGGCTCGAAGACCATCGAGATCGAGTTCACGCAGTGCCGGACGTTGCGCGGGGTCAGCCGCTCCCCCTCAAAGACGTGACCCAGGTGGGCCCCGCACGCCGCGCAGCGGATCTCCGTCCGCTCTCCGTCCGGGTCCGGCACGCGGGCTACGGCCCCCGGGAGCTCCTGGTCGAAGCTGGGCCAGCCGCACCCCGCGTCGAACTTGTCGTCCGAACGGTAGAGCGCCGTCCCGCAGCGCTTGCAGGCGTACGTCCCCGATCGCGTGGCGTGCTCGAACTCCCCGGAGAACGGGCGTTCCGTTCCCCGGTGGACGATCACGGCCTCCTCCGCACGGGTCAGCTTCCGCCACGTCGCCGGGTCCCGGGACACGCCCCCACGACGTTCGGCTCGCTCATTAGCCTGCGGCTGGCCCCTCCGGTGCCCCACCGCCAGGCGCCCCGCGGAACCTCGAATATATCAGCCAGGAGGCCGAATGTTGCACGCGCATGGAGCGCGTCTTCGAGCGGTCCCTGGGGGCCGCGCTGGTGGCGATCGGGCTCGGCCTGTTGCTGTTCGGGTTCGTCCAGGCGTACGACTACACGATCCATCCCCCGTCGGGCACCTACAATGTGGTCTCGTTCGGGGGCAAGGGCGGCAACAGCTCCGCCAACAGCTCGATCAACGGCACGTTCAACGGGCGCTTCCTCGAGGCGTTCACGTTCCTCGGGATCGAGTACCTGGTGGGGGCGTCGGTCCTCAAGGCCGGCTGGAACCTCACGACCCCGAAGGCCGAGACGATCTCGGTCCGCGTCAAGCCCCGTTCGCTGCAGCTCGAGCCCGCCGGTCCGCC
>JASIDM010000003.1 GCA_030044695.1 Thermoplasmata archaeon | reverse complement strand
TTCAGAAAGAGGTCCAGCGCCTCGGGGGTGTACATCTCGCGCATCGTCCGAGGTCGTTTGTCCTCGAAGACCGACTCGGCGCACCATCGAGAACCGAAGGCGCTCATCATCATCCCGACGCGGATCGCGTCGACGCCCTTCTCGGTCAGGGACCACCGGACGACCCTAGGGGGCTCGCGCTTCTCCACCGTCTGCCGCAGGAAGCCGCCGAGCTCGAGCTGCTTCAGGCGGGTCGCGAGCACCTTGGGTGGGATCTGCGGCAAGGACCGTCGAAGGCGACTGAACCGGTCCACGCCGTAGGCGCCGATGTCCCGGATGATGACGAGCGTCCACTTCCTGCCCAGGATCCCCATGGAGGTCTCGACGGGACAGTTCACGAAATCGACCTTCAGCATAGGGGACTTGAGGTCCTTGTGGGACCGTCGGAATCCGGAGTCCGGCGACACGAGGTTCGCGGCCACGTCTCCTCCGCCCCAGGGAGACGCGCCGCCTATACAAGAGTACGAAACCGGGGGCTTGCGGTCGACGGCGGCCGGCCGTGCGCCCCGGAGCGCACGAGGTCGCCTTTCCGGCGACATCGGGGCGGAGTCCGGGGGATGCCGAACGAAGCGCCGGTCCCGGTCGTGGAACTCCGGGCCACGGGCATCCGAGGTGGCCGGCGTGATCCGGGAACCCGCTGTGCCCAGGTAGAACACCGTAGGTTACGGTGCCCGTCGAAGGTCAACGGTTACCCAGCTTATCCTCTCCCGGGGCTCTCGCGCCCCATGGCGCGGTCGTCGCCGGGGGCGATCGGAGCGGTCATCCTCGTGCTGGTCCTGGTCGGCTCTGCCGCCACGGTACTTTCCGGAACTGTGGCCGCATCCGCGAGAGCTCCGGCGTCGGCGACCCCCGACAATGCCAAGGCGTCGGACGCGGCCCCTGCCTCCGCCGCGACCGCCGTCGCGCCCAGCCTGGCCACCGGGCTCAGCCAGGGGACCCCCGTCAGCTCGAACGTCGTTACCTCCACGCCCCGGGAGAGGGGGGCCTTCCCCTCCGCCCCGAGAACCGGCAGCACGCCATCGACCATCGCGCCAGGGAGCGCGAACGAGCCCGAGCAGACGGTCCCTGAGCTTGCGGGTCCACCCGGGGGAGCAGGATCGCCGGAGAGTTCCGGGGATTGGGCCGCGGAGTCCTCAGGGCCGATCATCGGGAGTGCGACCGGGACGTTCCCGTCCGTCAGCGGGCTGACCAGCGAGACGGACAGCCTCGCCGGGTCGGACCAGTACAGCCTTCAGCTCAACACGAACACCTTCTCCTGCAGTTCGGCGTACACCAACAACGTGGTCACGAACTGCTGGGAGCAGTTCGTCTACCAGACCAACGCCCTTGGGATCGACGGGCCGGGGGTCTACCTCGACTACACGCTAACCGGCTACGTCAACGCCAGCGCGGGCCGACCGAGCTGCCCGAGCACGGGGCCCCCGGGGGGAAGTGGTTGGTACGTCTTCTCGACCCAGCCGGCCAACTGCTACGCCAACAGCGCCATCGTGTCGATCCCGGCGCTTCCGATCACGGAGCTCGGTTCCCTGGTCCTCTACGCCTACGCGGACTACGAGGGGAGCGCGAACGACGTGGTCCAGCTCTGCGTTTCGGGGGGGACCTGCTACTCCGCCGCCTCGAACCCGGACAACGTCCTGAATCTGGGCCAGAACTGGGAGATCGCGGAGTTCAACGTCTTCGGGCTCACCGGCGGTTCGGTGGCCTCGTTCAACACCGGGACCGAGATCACCGTCTCCGACGTGCTCACGGACCAGAGCGGCAACCCGGTCTCCCCGTCCTGCGTGTTCGGCACCACCACGGGCGAGACCAACAACCTCTACCTCGGCACCTGCGCGAACAGCAGCTCCGGGATCGTCTTCACGGAGGGGAACTTCGAGTTCTCGATCTCCGTCGGGCCATCGGACCTCACCGTCTTGAACGGGCAGACCGCCAACTACGTGGTCTCGGTGACGCTGCTCGCCGGGGCGAGCGAGCCGGTCTCGTTGAGCGTCCTGTCGGGACTGCCGTCCGGAGCGCTCGCGAGCTTCTCCCCCACCACCGTCGCGCCGAACGGGACATCCGACCTCACCGTCGCGACATCCTCGTCGGGAGGTCTCGGGGACTTCACGTTCACGGTCGAGGGCCAGTTCAGCGGCGTGACGGAGACCGGGACCGCGAACCTGCATGTCTACGACTTCACGGTGGACGTCGGCGCCTCGGACCAGACGGTGCTTCGCGGGGGTTCGACCGAGTACGCGGTGAGCCTGATCCTGGTGCCGGGATCCTCCACCGCGGGACTGCCCGCGATCCAGCTCTCCGAGTCCGGCCTGCCGTCGGACGCCACCTACGCCTTCACCGCGAGCACCATCGTGCCGACGCTCGCGGGCTGCTCGAGCGCTACGCCGTCGGACTGCCAGGACCTGCAGGTCACCACTCAGGGCACCTCGAGCGGCTCGCTAGGGGACTTCCCGTTCGCCGTGCTCGGGACCGACCCGAGCGTTAGCGGCGGGTCCCGGGTCGCCTCCGCGGCCCTGCACATCTTCGACTTCACCGTGGATGTGGCGCCGTCCGATCAGACCGTACTCCGGGGGACCTCGGCGACCTACACCGTGAACCTGACGCTCGTGCCGGGCTCGTCCGTCCTCGGGGTCCCGGCGTTCTCGCTGAGCGTCACCGGACTGCCGTCCGACGCTACCTACGCGTTCAGCGCGGGCAGCCTCGTCCCGACCCTCGCCGGCTGCTCGTTCTCCACGCTCGAGGACTGCCAGTCGTTGAAGGTCACGACCAAGGGTCCAACGTCCGGCTCGCTCGGCGACTTCACCTTCGCCGTCACGGCCAGCGCCCCCGGCCCGGGGAACGGCTCCCGATCCGGCTCCGCCCACCTGCACATCTTCGACTTCACCGTCACGCTGGCGCCCGCTTCCGTGACGCTCGTGCAGGGAGCGTCCGCCGCGATGACGGTCACGCTCACCCTCGTCCCGGGCTCGTCGACGTTCGACCTTCCGAGCATCGCGCTCACCCTCGGCGGCCTGCCCGTAGGGGTCGTCGCCGTCGGGTTCCCGTCGACGCTGAGCATCGGCTCCAGCCAGACGTTCACGCTGCAGACGGCCGGGGTCGGCGGCTACGTCAGCTGCCCGCAGGTCTCCAGCCGCGGAGGACAGAACCTGAAGGGCGCGAACCTGGCCCACTGCGATCTGGCCGGATACGATCTGGCGCTCGACGACCTTCAGGGCGCGAACCTCTCCTACGCCGACCTCGCCGACGCCGTGCTGACGGGAGCCAACCTCCAGGCCGCGAGCCTGGCGAGCGCCAACACCTCCGGGACCGTGTTCCTCGGCGCCAACCTGGCCGGCGCGGACCTGTCCGCCGCCACGCCGATCGGCGTCTTCCTCCTCACGGCCACCGGCACGGTGGACGGGGCCTCCCGCAGCGGGACCGCAACGCTGACCGTGCTCGGCGACCAGCTGTCGGGCGACAACTTCGAGCTTGCCGATCTGGGGAAGGCCAACCTCTACGGGGACGTCGCGGTGGGCGCGAAGTTCTCGGCGGCCAACCTCTACGAGGCGGACCTCGCCGACACCGACCTGGCCGGCGCGAACTTCCTGATCGCGGACCTCGGCTCCGCCGACGTCGCGGGGTCGAACCTGAACGGCACGGACCTGCAGGG
>JASIDM010000034.1 GCA_030044695.1 Thermoplasmata archaeon | reverse complement strand
CCCCCGTCGGCCGCGTAGCTCTCCACGGCGACCGGGTCCCCGACGGCCAGCTCGCTCCAGGCGCGCCCGACGATCCGCCCGAACAGACGGAGCGGCACGCCGTCGAGATCGACCAGCCCGACCGCGAACGGCACGTCGGGCTCCATCCCCCACGGCGCCCCCGCCAGCACCGCGCTGAAGGCGTAGAGCCGTCCGGTCGCGGGCAGGTCGACCCACTCCAGGTCCGCGGCGTGGCACCGGGGGCAGACGATCCTCGGCGGCCACGAGAGCAGACCGTCCCGGCGGCACCGGGTCGTCGACAGGCGTCCTTCCCGCAGCCGAGCGAAGAACCGGGCCAGCCGGCTGTCCGTCTCCCCCTCCCGGGGCAGGAAGTCGAGCAGGAACGGCACGGAGGACCCTACGTCGGCCTCGCGGGCCGCCGGAGCCGGCGCCGGTGGAACGACCTCCACCCGAGGGCGGGGACGCTTGGGGTGCGCCGCGCTCACGAGGCATCCCCCCGCTGGTAGACCATCACCGAGTGGACGTTGGCGCTGCCGGAGAGGTTGTGGACCAGGGCCCACTCCGGGTCCGGTACCTGGCGGGCGGGCGGGACCCGCGACGCGAACTGCTCGTGAACCTCGACGGCCTGCGCGATCCCCGTCGCGCCGAGCGGATGGCCGCACCCGAGCAGCCCCCCGCGCGTGTTGACTGGGAGGCGCCCACCAAGGTCGGAGCTCCCCTCCTCGGCCCAGCGACCGCCCTCGCCGGGGCGACAGAGCCCGAGCGCCTCGTACTCGACGAGCTCGGAGATCGTGAAGCAGTCGTGGAGTTCGGCGAAGTCGAGCGCGTCGAGCCCGACGTGGGCCCGGGCCAGCGCCTCGCGCGAGGTGTGCCGCAGCCCCACCCAGTCGGTCAGCGAGCCGGCGTTGGCGAGGTTGTGGAAGTCGGAGTACTGGCTCGTCCCCCGGATCCAAGCCACCGGGCCGGCGAAGTCGCGGACCCGCTCCTCGGCTGCGAGCACAACGGCGGCCGCTCCGTCCGTCATCGACGAGCAGTCGCCGAGCTTCAGCGGCGGGGCGACGAGCGGCAGGCCGAGCAGCTTCTCGCGCGAGAACGTCTTGCGATAGAACTGGGCGTGCGGGTTCGTGTTGGCGAACCGGTGGTTCTTCGCCGAGATCACGGCGAGCTGCTCGGGCGTCGTACGGTGCTCGAGCATGTGCCGCTGGGCGACCATGGCGAAGAACGGAGGGGCGGTCGCGCCGGCCGGCCCGTCCCACGGCCGGTCCATGACGCAGGCCATGGCGGCGTTCGCCTCCGCCATCGAGGGGAGGTTCATCTTCTCCACGCCGACGGCAACGGCGACGTCGGAGAGCCCCGAGGCGATCGCGGCGTACGCCGAGCGGATGGCGGACTGCCCCGAGGCGCAGGCGAGCTCGGTCCGCTGGACGATCCGCGTCGGCCGAAGGCCCATCTGCTCGGCGGCGAGCGGCGCCACGTGGGACTGGAAGGCGAACCGCTCGGGCATCGCCGCGCCGACGAACAGCGAGTCGACGGCCTCCGCCCGCAGCGCGGGCACCGCGCGGAACAGCGCCTCGCCGGCCTCCTGGGCGAGCTCGGGCCAGGTGACGGCACGGACGCCGAACTCCGTCGTCGCGCCGCCGACGATCGCCACGGCCCGGCCGCTCATCGGGGCTCCTCCCGGATCGCCGTCGCGACACGGTCCCCGGCGTCGCTGGTCGTCGCCGTCCCGCCCTGGTCGTAGGTCCGGGCGGTGCCGGCCGCGAGGGTCCGGGCGATCGCCGCCTCCAGGCGGTCGGCCTGGCGGGCCAGGCCCCCGTCGGCGTGGCGCTCGGCGAGCCAGCGCAGCATCTGCTCGACGGCGAAGAACGTCGCGAACGGGTTGACGCGGTTCTTGCCGGCGTGCTTGGGCGAGCTGCCGTGCACCGGCTCGAACATGGCGTGCTCGGCGCCGACGTTGGCGCCGGAGGCGAACCCCATGCCGCCCTGCAGGACGGCGGCGAGATCGGTGATGATGTCGCCCATCATGTTCGGGGCCACGACGACGTCGTAGTGCTCCGGGGAACGGAGCAGCCACTGGGTGAACGCGTCGACGTAGGCGTAGTCGCGGCCGATCTCGGGGTACTCCGTCGCGCCAAGACGGTCGAACGTCTCGCGGAAGTAGCGGCACCCTTCGAGGACGTTGGACTTGTCGACGCAGGTGACGCGACGTGCCCCGTCCTCGGGAGCGCCCCGGGCGCGTCGCCGGGCGAGCTCGAAGGCGAACCGCACGACCCGCTCGGTCCCCTTGCGCGTCACGACCCGGGTGTCGATGGCGACCTCGGTCTCCCCGCCGCGACGCAGGCGGCCCCGGGCGGGGGTGTACAGGTCCTCGGTGTTCTCCCGGACGATGACGAGGTCGACGTTCTTCGGCGACCAGACCTCGCGGTCGGAGCCGCTGATCCGGTGGGTCACGCCCGGGTACAGCTTGCACGGCCGGACGTTGGCGTACAGGTCTAGCCCCTCCCGCAGGCCGAGCACGAGGGCGCGCCCGGCGAGGTCCCCGTTGGGCAGGGTCGCCCCGGGCCAGCCGACGGCGCCGACGAGCACCGCATCGGCGCTCCGGGCCGCCGCCTCGGCCTCCGGCTCCCACTCGCGTCCCCGGGCCAGGAAGTACTGGCCCCCGCCGGCGTACTCGCGGACGTGCCAGGGCGACGGGCCGCCGTCGGCGAGCGCGCGGAGGACCTTGAGGCCCTCCCGCACGACCTCCGGACCGGTCCCGTCGCCGGCGAAGACGGCGACGTCGTAGCCGGCGTCCTTCACGGGCCCGCCCGGGCCGGTCCCGGAGCGGCGGCGGTCGCCGCCAGCTCGCGCCGGACCTTCTCGACGAGCCCGCCGGCCTCCAGCAGCTCGAGCAGGTGGTGCGGGAGCGGCGGGAAGGCGACGGAGGCCCCGCTCGTGAGGTTGGTGACCCGGCCGGCGCCGAGATCGACGCGGCCGGTGTCGCCCTGGGTGAAGATCGCCCGTACCCCGGGCGCCTCGATCGCCGGGATCCCGAGGTTGATGGCGTTGCGGAAGAAGATCCGGGCGAACGAGTCGGCGACGACGGCGCCGACCCCGATCGCCCGCATCGCCTGCGGCGCGTGCTCGCGGCTGGAGCCGGAGCCGAAGTTCTCGCCGGCGACGATCAGGTCCCCGGCGCGGGCGCCGGCGGCGAACTCGGGCAGCGCGATCTCGAAGACGTGCTTCTTCAGCTCGTTGGGGTCGAGGATCGTGAGGTACTTGCCCGAGATGATCTGGTCGGTGTCGACGTCGCGCCCCAGGGTCCAGACCCTGCCTTCGAGGACGGTCTGCACGGCGCGACGCTCCTAGGCCAGGGCCCGGGGGTCGGCGACCTCCCCCTCGACGGCGCTCGCCACCACGGCCGCCGGCGACATGAGGTAGATCCGGGCCTCCTTGGCGCCCATCCGCCCGGGGAAGTTGCGGTTCGACGAGGAGGCGCACGCCTCCTCGGGGGCGAGGATCCCCATGTTCCCGCCGAAGCAGGCCGAGCAGCTCGAGTTCGTGAACACCGCGCCGGCCTCGGTGAAGACCTCCACGATCCCCTCCTTCAGGCACTGCTCGTAGATCTTCGTCGACGCGGGCGAGACGATGAACCGGACGCCCCGGGCGACCTTGCGCCCGCGCATGAGCGCCGCCCCCTCGCGCAGGTCCTCGATCCGGGCGTTCGTGCACGAGCCCAGGAACGCCTGGTCGATGCGGACGTGCTCGCGGGCGACCTCCGGCAGCGGGCGGACGTTGTCCGGGGAGTACGGGCAGGCGACCATCGGCGGCATCCCGTCGACGTCGACCTCCACGGTCCGCTCGTACGTCGCGTCCGGGTCCGGGAGCAGCGGGCGCATCGGATGCTTGGCGATCGGGGCGAGGAACTCGGCCGTCGTCGCGTCGGGGGCGACCATGCCGGTCTTCGCGCCCATCTCCGTGGTCATGTTGCAGATCGTGAACCGCTCGGGCATCGACAGCCGCTCGACCGTCGGCCCGGCGAACTCGACGGCCCGGTACTGGGCCCCGGTCGTGCGGACCTCCCCGAGGATCCGCAGGACGAGGTCCTTTGCCGTCACCCCGGGGCCGAAGCGGCCCTTCACCCGCACGGAGATCGTCGGCGGGACCTTCAGCCAGAGGCGCCCGAGGGCGAGGACCGCCGCCATCTCCGTCGGCCCGATGCCGGTCGCGACGGCCCCCATCGCCCCGAGCATGTTGGTGTGGGAGTCGGTCCCCACGGCGAGGTCCCCCGGGACGACCCACCCGTCCTCCGCGAGGATCTGGTGGCAGATCCCGTGGCGCCCGACGTCGTAGAAGTGGCGGAGGTCGACCTCCTCGGCGAACTTCCGCAGGATCCGATGCAGCACGGCTGCCCCCTCGGTCGAGGCGGGGACCCAGTGGTCGATCGCGATCACTACGCGGTCCGGGTCCCAGACGCGCGTCGCCCCCATCTGGTGGAACGGCGCCACGGTCTGCGCGCCCTGCTCGTGCATCATGGCGAGGTCGACGCGCCCCTCGACGATCTGGCCGGGGACGGCCCGCTCGAGCCCGCCCGAGCGGGCCAGGATCTTCTCGGCGAGCGTCGCGCCGCTGCCGCGCGGGGTCGTCACGCCTTCACCGCCCGGATCCCCACGGCGTCCGCGAGCATCCAGAACTCCTCGTCGGAGAGGCCGGGTCGCTCGAACCGCGCCCGGTACGCCTCCAGGAACCGCTGGGTCTCCTCCTTGGATCGGGACTCGGCGCCCTCCTTGAGCCGCGCGAGCAGGTCGACGACCGTCGCGTCCGGGGCGACGACCCCCCGCTCCCGGAGCTTCTCCACGACCGCCGCCCGGCCGGTGTGCTTGCCGAGGATCATCGCCCGCTGGCGCCCGACCGACTCCGGCTGCAGCGGCTCGTAGGTGAGGGTGTGGGCGAGGACGCCGTGGGTATGGATGCCGGCCTCGTGGGAGAAGGCGTTGTAGCCGACGAGCGCCTTGTTCGGGGCGAGCGGGACCCCCGAGCACTCCTCGACGAGGCGGGAGAGCTCGTACAGGCGATCGGTCCGGATCCCCGTCCGGTAGCCGTAGAGCGTCTCCAGCGCCAGGACGACCTCCTCGAGCGCGGCGTTCCCGGCCCGCTCGCCGAGGCCGTTGACGCAGACATGGGGGGCGGAGGCGCCCATCTCGACGGCCGTGAGGGTGTTCGCCGTCGCCATGCCGAAGTCGTTGTGGCAGTGGACCGAGAGGTCCCGGGGCCGGACCCGGCGGACGAACTCGCCCAGGTACCACCGGAACGTGAGCGGGGTCATCACCCCGACGGTGTCCGCGACGACCAGCCGGTCGGCGCCGGCGTCCTGGACCGCGCGGTAGAGCCGCTCGACGAACTCGAACGGCGCCCGGACGGTATCCTCGGTGACGAAGGCGACGTGCAGGCCGGCGTCCTTGGCGCGACGCACGGAGGCGAGCGACGCCTGCAGCACCTCCTCGGGGGTCATCTTCAGCTTGAACCGCAGGTGGACCTGGCTCGCGGCGACGAAGACGGCGATGTGGGTCGCCCCGGAGTCGATGACCGCCTCGACGTCCCGAGGGACGGTGCGGGCCGCCGCGAGGATCTTCGCCGAGAGCCCCGCCTCGGCGACGCGACGGACCGCCCTGGCCTCCTCGGCGGAAACGACCGGGATCCCGGCGTTGATCACGGAGACCCCGACCTCCGAGAGCAGCTCGGCGATCCGCAGCTTCTCCTCCGGCGAGAAGCGGACCCCCGGGGACTGTTCGCCGTCCCGCAGGGTCTCGTCCCACAGGACGAGGCGCTCGGGGAGGTGACGCTGGCCCGCGGTCTCGGGGTGGTAGTCCTCGACCAGGCGGGCCTCCTCCATGTCCGTTCGAGGACCCGGGCGGCTTAAAGCGTAGCGACAGCGCGGCCGACGCCCGGGAGCGTGGCCCTCGCCGCCGCGCCGCCCCCGGGGAGCGGACGCGGTCGACGCCGCTCCGCGGGGGGGTTCCGGGACCGCCGGGAGCCTCCGGCCCGGGCCGTCCGTTAAATACACTGCTCCCCTCGAACTAGCGGGCGCGAGCCCCTCGCGCCCGGATCCCCACGATGAGCACCTCCGCGCCGCGCTCGGCCCCGCTCGCGAGCGAAACGCCCGCCGAGCGCCGAACCGCCCCGATCGAGCTCGCCGACGTCTCCGTGATGATCGGTGGCCAGGGCGGCGACGGCACCCTGACGGTCAGCGACCTGCTCGGGCGGTACTTCCGCCAGCGGGGGCTCTACGTCTACACCTCGCGCAACGTCCTCTCGCGCATTCGGGGCGGCCACGCCGACGCCTCCGTCCGCGCGAGCCGGGAGCCGACCTCAGCGGTGAAGGCCCAGGTCGATGTGCTCGTCGCCTTCGACCAGCAGGCGATCGACCTCGGGCGGCCCGAGCTCGCCCCCCACGGCTTCATCCTCTACGATTCCACCTCGTTCCGTTCCGAGCTGCCGAACTCGGCCGGCTTCCCGTTCGCCACCCTCGTCGGAGGCCCGCTCGGCCAGCCGATCTTCAAGAACACGGCGGCGTACGGGGCGCTCTCGGTGATCTTCGGGTTCGACGCCGCCCTGACGCGGGGCGTGATCGAGGATCGGTTCCGCCGGCGCGGGGCCGAAGCGCTCGACAAGAACCTGAAGGCGCTCGAGATCGGGCGCAAGGCCGCCCAGGAGGCGGCCGGCGTCGCGGACCGGTTCTCGGTCGTCGAGGGCGACGCCCACGACCTTATCCTGACGACGGGCAACCAGGCGGTCGCCCTCGGCTTCACCGTCGGCGGAGGCCGCTTCTTCGCGGGCTATCCGATCACCCCCGCGACGGAGGTGATGGAGTACCTGCAACGGTACCTTCCCCCCCTCGGCGGCGTCGTGCGCCAGGCCGAGGACGAGCTGGCGGCGATCAACATGGTCCTCGGCGCGTCCTACGCGGGCGCCCGGGCGATGACGAGCACGAGCGGGCCGGGGCTCTCGCTGATGACCGAGGGGATCGGCCACGCGGGCGCCGCGGAGATCCCGGTCCTCGTTGCCGACTGCCAACGGGTCGGGCCGTCGACGGGCGAGCCGACCCGCCACGAGCAGTCCGACCTCGCCCACCTCGCGCACCTCGGGCACGGGGAGTTCCCCCGGTTCATCGTCGCGCCGGCGGACCCCGTCGACTGCTTCGACCTCACCATCGAGGCGCTGAACCTCGCCGAACGGTGGCGGCTGCCCGTGATCCTGCTGCTCGACCAGGCGCTCTGCCAGAACACCACGACGTGCGCCCGGTTCGAGCTCGCCCACGCCAAGGTCGACCGCGGCGCCCGCCTCTCGGAGGCCCAGGCCGCGGCGCTGGAGGAGTACCGGGTCTACGCCGTCCACGAGGACGGGGTGACCCCCTGGGCGCCCCCGGGGACCCCCGGGCTCTGGAGCGAGGTGACGGGCAACGAGCACGACGAGTGGGGCCACGTCTCCGTGGACCCGGTGAACCGCCGCAAGATGATGCGGCACCGGATGGAGAAGATGGTCCGGGCCCGGGAGGAGCTGCCCGCCGGCCGGCTGTTCGGTCCCGCCGGGGCGAAGATCGGCGTCGTCGGCTTCGGGAGCACCTCCGGGCCGATCCTGGAGGCGCAGCGCCTCCTCGCCGCGCGGGGGATCGCGTCGCGCTACTACCAGGCCCGCACGGTGTTCCCGGTCCCGGCCCACGAGCTCGATCCGTTCCTCGCGTCGGTGGACGCGGCGTACGTCGTCGAGCACAACTACACGGGCCAGTTCGCGAACCTCGTCCGCGCCGCCCTCCCCTGGCACCACGCCAAGCTCCGCTCGATCCTGAAGTACGACGGCGCGTCGTTCCGGGCCCCCGAGATCGTCGCGGGGATCCAGGAGGCGAGGTAGCCGTGCCCGCGCGGTCCGCGAAGCCGGTCCAGCCGATCTGGTGCCCCGGCTGCGGGGACTTCGGCGTCCTCGCTGCCGTGAAGCGGGCCGCCGCGAACCTCAAGATCCCGACCCATGAGCTGGTCCTCGTCGGCGGGATCGGCTGCTCCGGCTCGATCCACAACTTCCTGGAGATCAACGGCATCCACGCCCTGCACGGCCGCCTGCTCGCCCAGGCCGTCGGCGTCAAGCTCGCGAACCCGGCGCTCACCGTCGTCGCCGCCGGGGGCGACGGGGACGGCTACGCTATCGGGATGGGCCACTTCGTCCACGCGTTCAAGAAGAACGCCTCGATCCTCTACCTCGTCATGAACAACGAGACCTACGGGCTCACCAAGGGCCAGGCGTCCCCGACGAGCCAGATCGGCTTCGAGGGGAACGTCGAGCCGCCGTTCCACGCGATCCTGACGGCGCTCTCCGTGCCGGCGCCGAACTTCATCGCCCGGACGTTCTCCGGGGACCCGAAGGCGATGACGGCGATCCTCGAGGAGGCGCTGCGGTTCAACCGCGAGGGCCGCGGGTTCGCCTTCGTCGAGGACCTGTCGCCGTGCGTCACCTACAACGACACCTACAAGCTCTGGCGGGAGAAGGTCGTCGACGTCCAGACGCTCCCCGGCTACGACCCGACCGACCGGCGCAAGATGTTCGGCCTCTGCCTCGACCAGATCGACCAGGGACGCCTGCCCGTCGGCGTGCTCCACCGCCCCGCGGACACCGAGCGCGAGGGGCTCGAGGTCAAGCTCCTCGGCGAGCGGCCGGGCCCGGCGCGGTCGGCGATCGACGTCGGGTCGAACCGGGCGCAGTACGAGAAGCTCCTCGCCGCCCTCGCCTAGCGCCGCGGCGGGCGGCGCGCCGCGCGACGGGGACCGTGCGCGTCGGGATCGACGACACCGACAGCCCCCGCGGCGGCTGCACCACCTGGTTGCTCACCGAGCTGGCGGCCGTCGCGGGCCGCGACGGGCTCGACCTGATCGGCGAGCCCCATCTCGTGCGCCTGAACCCGAACGTCCCCTGGAAGACCCGGGGGAACGCGGCGCTCGCGCTGCGGATCGGGCACGGCACCGGCGCGCCGGCCCCCGTCGGCGAGCTCGACGGCCGCCCCGTCGTCGCGTACCCCCGCGGGCGGGAGCTCTCCGAGGCGGAGGCCGTTCGGTTCGTCGCGGACGCGTGGGAGGCGGTGGAGCGGCACTCGGCCCGCGAGCGGGGGACCGACCCGGCGCTGGTCGCCGTCCGCGGTCCCCTGCCCGCGGAGCTCTACTGGAACGCCGTACGCGAGCGCGTGCGCCTCCGCGAGACCGAGCCGGCGCTGCGGCGCGCCGGAGCGATCGTGCGCGTCCGTGGGGGCCGTCGGGGCCTCATCGGGGCGTCGGCGGCGATCGCCTGGCCGGGGACCCGGGCGACGTGGGAGCTGATCGCCTACCGGCCGCCCGATCGCTGGGGAACCCCGCGCGTCGTCTCCGGCGAGAGCGTCCGCGCCGCCCAGGCGGCCCATCCGGAGCTGTTCCTGTGCCACGACCCCCGCACGGGACGGGTCCTCGTGGCGCCTCACACCGCCTGCCCGATCCTCTTCGGTCTCCGCGCGACCCGCCCGGCGGCGGCCCTCGCCGCGCGGGCCGCGATCCGCTCCGAGCCGTTCCGCCGCTGGATGCTGTTCCGGACCAACCAGGGGACCGGTGACCACCTCGCTCGGCGGCGCGTCGCCGACCTCCACGGCTACCGTAGCGGGATCATCTCGGGCTCGGTGCTGCGCCCGGTCCGCCGGCTTGCCGGCGGCCATGTCCGCCTCGACGTCCTCGATCCCCACGGGGAGGAGCTGCGGTGCCTCGCCTTCGAGCCGACCAAGACGCTCCCGGACGTCGCGCGACGGCTCCTGCCCGGGGACCGGGTCACCGTCTGGGGCAGCGGGAGCCGCACCGGCGGGTTCCGACTCGAGGGGATCCGGGTGGGGCGACTGGCCCGCGTCGACCGGACCCACCCTCCGAGCTGCCCCGACTGCGGACGGACCACCCGCTCCCTCGGCGCGGGACGCGGCTGGCGCTGCGACGGCTGCCGGGCGCGGCTCCCGCCCGAAGCGGCCCGTCGGACCGCGTTGCCCCGCGCGGTGAGCCCCGGGGTCTACCATCCGACCCCGTCCGCCCGGCGGCACCTGGCCCCGCTGGCCCCGTGAGCACGGCGGCGCGAAGCAGACGTTTTACGGGCCCCCTCGGTGACTTGCGCGGGCGTCCGTGATCGCCGGTTCCTCCGCCAAGACCGCGGCGCTGTTCGCCGCCGTCGCCGCCCTGTTCGTCCTGATCGGCGGGCTGGTCGGGGAGTTCGTCTTCGGGTCGTTCCTCGCCGGCCTCGTCGTGGCCCTCGGCCTCTCCCTGGTGCTCAACCTCGTCGCCTACTTCGCGAGCGACCGCCTCGTGCTCTGGTCGACGCACGCCAAGATCGTCACGCCGGCGGAGGCGCCCCGTCTCGCCAAGGCGGTCGAGGAGCTCGCGCCAAGGTTCGGCCTCGTCGCGCCGCGGCTCGCCCTGGTCCCCAGCCCCACGCCGAACGCCTTCGCCACCGGCCGCGACGAGCGGCACGCCATCGTGGCGGCGACGGAGGGGTTGCTCGGGCTCGTCGACGATCGCGAGCTACGGGGCGTGCTCGCCCACGAGCTCGCGCACGTCCGGGACCGCGACGTGCTCGTCATGACGATCGCGGCGACCCTCGCCGGGGCGATCTCGTACGCCGCTCAGATCCTGATCTTCTCGTCGCTCTTCGGCGGGGGCCGCGGTCGCCAGGTCAACCCGCTCGTCCTGGTCGTGGCGGCGGTGACCGCGCCGATCGCCGCGATCCTGATCCGCCTGGCGATCTCGCGGACCCGGGAGTACCGCGCGGACGACGTCGGCGCCCGGACGCTCGGGGACCCCGAGGCGCTCGCGTCGGCCCTCGCCAAGCTCGAGACCGCGAACCGGCGGCGGCCGCTCGCCGTCGGCTCGCCGGCCCAGGCGAGCCTGTACATCGTGAACCCCCTGCGGGGCGGGGGCCTCTCGGGCCTGTTCTCGACCCACCCGCCGATCGCGGAGCGGATCCGCCGCCTCCGGGCGATCCGGCCGGACCCGAGCTACCGGCCGACGATCCGCGCGCCGTCCGTCGCGCCCCTGCGCCCGAGCCGAGGCTAGGCGCGCACGATGGCGGCCTGTCCGGCGTGCGGGGCCGAGGTCCCCGCGGACCGGACCGAGTGCCCCGGCTGCCATCTCGCGACGCAGCTGTTCTCGGCCGTCGTCGAGGCCGCCGGCTCGGCCGGCAGCCACGACCCGGCCTACCTGCGGACGATCGCCGACCTCCTGCGCTCGGTCGACCTCGACGCCCCCGCGGAACCGGCGGCGGCCCCGCTCCTGAGGCCCACGGCCGGGACCCGGGGGCTCGGCACCCTCGAGCTGCCGAAGAGCGAGCCGACGCTGCGGCCGGAGGCGCTCGCGCCGCTCGAGGGGATCCCGCCGCTCCCTCCGGCGGTCCACGGCGAGTCGCTCCGCCGTCGGGCGGAGGAGTATCTGCGGATGGCCCGGCGCCTCGGCCTGGACGTACCGAGCCTCGCGGCCCGGATCCTCGCCGCGGAGACCTCCGGCGACGAGCGGTCGCTGGACGGGGCGCTCCGCGAGATCTTCGTGCACCTGGCGAGCGCCCTCTCGGTCGCCTTCGAGGTCGAGATGGCTCGCCGCAACGAGATCGCGCAGCTCCTCCCGACCCCGAGCGCCGACGTCGAGCTGGACGCCCTGCGGCTTGCCCTCGCCTCGGGGGACCTCTCCGGGGCCGACCGGCGGCTGGCCCACGTGCGGGACGAGCTCGGGCGGCTCGAGGACATCTGGGCGACCGGGCGGATCCTGATCGCCAGCTGTGACCTCCTGGCCGAGACGATCGCCGAGCTCGGCGGGGATCCCGAGCCGGCGCTCGGGCCGATGCGGGAGGGCCGACGCCTCCTCGCCGACGGACGCCGGGACCTCGCCGAGCGCCTGCTCGCCCGGGGGACCGTCGCCCTGTGGGCGGTGCTCGAACCGCGGTTCTTCGACGAGCTGCGCCGGCTGCGCGACCGCCTGCTCGAGCTGCGCGCGGGGGGCGCGAACCTCGGCCCCGCGCTCGCGGACCTGCGGGCCGTGTCGACGGAGCTGCGCCGCCGGAACTTCGTCGGCACGATCGTCGCCTACCGGAGCCTCCGTGAGGCCGTCGGCCCGGTCCCGGTGGCGGACGCCGTCGCCCCCGCGGCCGCCGAGGCGGCCGCCGAGAGGACCTCGCCGCCTACGTAGGTTAATGAACCGCGGCCCCGTGGCCGCGCCGTGAGCCCCGGCGCGCTGCGTGGCTTCCGTGACTATCCGCCTCCGGACGCCGGGGCCCGGTCGGAGCTCCGCCACCGGATGCGGTCCGCCGCCCGGCGGGCCGGCTACGTCGAGCTCGAGGTGCCGTGCGTGGAGAGCTTCGAGCTGTACCAGCGCAAGAGCGGCGAGGGGATCGCCGCCGAGACCTGGCACTTCCTCGACAAGGGGGATCGGCCCGTCGCCCTCGTCCCCGAGCAGACGCCGTCGCTGGCGCGGATCTTCGTCGAGCGCGGCAAGGCCGAGCCGCTGCCCGTGAAGTGGTTCACCGTCTCCAAGAGCTGGCGCTACGAGGAGCCCCAGGCCGGCCGCACGCGAGAGTTCCTGCAGTTCAACCTCGACGTCGTCGGGGTGCCGGGTCTCGAGGCGGAGGTCGACCTCCTCGCCACGGCCGCCCTCGTCATGGACGAGGTCGGCGGCAAGGGGCTGTACGCCTTCCGGCTCAACGACCGCGCCATCGCCGAGGGCCTGGGACGGCTGTACGGGGCGACCGAGCCGGCCCGGTTCATCCGGGCGGTCGACCGCTTCCGCAAGGCTCCGCCCCTAGAGTTCGCCGGCGAGCTCGCCGCGGCGGGCGTGCCGCCCGAGCGGACCGGCGAGGTCGCTGAGCTGCTGCGGAGCGCCGGCGCGGGGGTCGCTCCCGCCCAGGCGGGCGCGTTCCTCGCGCCGCTGGTCGCCCGCGGGCTCGACGCGGCGGCCCGGGAGGGGGTCACGCGGGTCGAGCGTCTGTTGGGCCTCCTGGAGAAGATCGGGCTCGCCGACCGGGTCGTCTACGACCCGACGGTCGTGCGCGGGCTCGCCTACTACACCTCGACGGTCTTCGAGGCGTTCGCCCGCGAGGGCGACGGCCGCTCGGTGTTCGGGGGCGGCCGCTACGACCACCTGATCGAGCTGTTCGGCGGGGCGGCGACCCCGGCGGCCGGCCTGGCGATCGGCGACCAGACCTTAGAGGTCCTCCTGCGCGACGCGGGCCGGTGGCCCCGGGGGGAGCCGCCGCTCGACACCTACGTGGCGGTCGCCCAGCCGGCGTTCGCGGCGGAGGGGCTCGCCCTCGTCGAGCGGCTTCGCCGCCAGGGGGTGTCGGCGGACGGCGACCTGCTCGGCCGCAACCTCTCGCGCCAGCTCAAGGAGGCGGCCCGTCGTGGGAGCCGCCGGGCGCTGATCGTGGGTCTTCGGGAGGCGAGCCCGGGTGCGGTGGTCGAGCGTGATCTCGCGTCGGGTGCCCAGCGTGAGCTCGCGCCGGGGGCTCTTTGACGACCGGCGTGATCCCTTCGAACGTCGCGCCGTCCCAGAGCAGGATCCCCGGAGGGCTCTCGGCCCCGTCGACGTAGCCGTACCAGTAGATCACCGCCCCCTCGCCGAACAGCTCCGTGTACGGCCCGAGCTGCCGGCGGAGGTTCTTGCGGAGCTCGACGTCGTCGCCGAAGTTCGCCTTGGACTCGAGCCAGGTCAGCTTCTGCCCGAAGAAGACGATCGGCTCGTCGAGCAGGGCATCCGGCGTCTTCTGGTACTTGCCGCGGAGGTCCTTCTCGGTGCGGAAGCCGATCCCGTGCCGGTCGAGCCAGCGGTGCATCCGCTCCTCGCCCTTGCGCCCCCGCTCGCGCTGGAGCTCGAGGCCCTTCGGCGAGTAGATCATGTCGACCTCGAGCAGGGCCTCGACCTCCTGGCGGAGGCGGGCGTCCGGCGCCGTCTCGGGGTGGAGGAACGTCTGCCAGACCCGCTTGCGCGGCACGCCGAGCTCGCCGAGCATCAGCTGGCCCATCAGCACGGGCGGGAACCGCCACTCGTGCGCGGTCTCGAGGATCGTCCGGCCCCGCTTCCACTGCGCCGCGAGCCGACCGATCTGGCGCTTCACGACGTAGAAGCGCCGGGTCGCGTCGCGGGTGACCCGGTGGGTGTGGATGACGAACAGCAGCTCCTCGTCCCGGTGCTCGGCGTGGGCGATCCGCTGAACGTCCGCGTACGTCGCGAGCGCGTCGTAGAGGCGCTGATAGGTCGCTCGGTCCATGACGGGGTTCGACGGCGGATGGCTGCCGCGAGGCCGGCCGGGGGATAACCTTGCGCAGGCCGGGCCGGCTACTCCCGCCAGTCGAGGCCGACGGTCCGGACCCCGAGCTTCGCCACCGGGGGGAGGCGCCGCTTGTGACGGTGCTGCTCGACCCGGGCCAGGACCGCGCGGACCGTCGCCGCGGCCAGGCCGGTCCCCCGCACGATCTCCTCCTCCCGCTCGAGCAGCTCCAGCCGCCGCAGGATCCGATCGACGTCCGGATAGGCGACCCCCAGCTCCCCCTCGTCGGTCTGGCCCGGCCAGAACCCCGCGCTCGGGGCCCGCCGTCGGATCGCCTCCGGCACGCCGAGCTCCTCGGCGAGCGCCCAGACGTCGGTCTTGTAGAGGTCGCCGATCGGCAGGAGGTCGACGCCCCCGTCGCCGTACTTCGTGAAGTAGCCGAGCAGGAGCTCGGATTTGTTCCCCGTGCCCACCACGAGCCGGCGCTGCTCGCGGGCCAGGGCGTACAGGACCGTCATCCGGATCCGGGCGGCGGTGTTGCCGAGGGTCACCCGGTCGGCGACCTCGGGGAGGCTCGCGCCGAACGCCGCCTCGAGCGGCTCGATCCGCACCTGGCGGTGGGCGAGGCCGAGGTCGGCGGCGTACGCCGTCGTCTCCTCGACGAGCGACGGCTCGACGTGGGCGTCCGGCAGCAGCACGCCGAGCACCCGGGCCGGTCCGAGGGCGTCCCGGGCCAGCCGCGCCACGAGGGCGCTGTCGACCCCGCCGGAGAGCCCCACCACGACGCCGGTCGCCCCGTCGGCGAGGGCATGGGCCCGCAGGAAGGCGCCGATCGTCGCCGCGGCGTGGGGCGGAGGGCGAGGCCGGTCGCCCGTCACGCCTCGACCCCCAGCGGCTCGAGGGCCCGCGAGCTCTGCCAGACGCTCCGGCACCGGCAGTCGAGCCCGTCCAGCGCCTCGAACCGCTGCTCGAGCGAGGCGGCCTCGATCGCCGCGAGGACCTCGCGGTCGCACGAGCCGCAGTTGTGGGGGCCGCGGGGGAGCCCGCCGGCCGTCGGGAACGAGACGAGGCGAGCAGCGCCCCGGCGCGCCGCGCCGGTGCGCAGGACCTCGACGACCGACCACAGCCACGGCGGCCGGTACCGCCCGCGCCGGTAGAGCCATTCGACGACCGTCCCGCCCTGGATGTGGACGGGGTTGACGGAGAGGCTGTCGAACCGGGGGGAGGCCTCTCCCACCGAGCGCACGACGTCGGCGATCGCCTCCGCCTCGGTCAGGTACGGCGGCTTGAGCAGCAGGTAGGCCTTCGCCCGGAGCCCCAGCGCCCGCACGCGGTCGGCGGCGGCGAGGTAGGCGCTCGGGGGGGCGTTCTTGTGAACGTACTTCGCGAGCACGACGGGGTCGGTCGACTCCAGCCCGAGGGCGACCTCGAGCTGGCCGTCGAACTGCTCGCGCAGCGGACCGAGCGACGCGGGCGTCGCGAACTCCGGAAGGCTCTCGACCAGCAGGCGCCGCGCCCGTCCGCGGAACGCCGCGACGATCGCCTCGCGGCTCGCCGGATCGACCTCGCGGTCGTCCAGGAAGCTCCCCGAGGTGTAGATCTTGACGTACGGCTCGCCCCGGTAGCGGCCGAGGGCCCGTTCGAGCTGGGCGGCGAGCTCGGCCGGCGTCGCCGAGCGGCCGAGGGTGTCCCGGGCGTAGCCGCACATGGAGCAGCCCTTCTCGTCGGCCCAGTAGCAGCCGCGGGTCCGCAGGATCAGCACGAACGCCGGCACGCGCGCGCCGTCCAGGGCCTCGGCCTCGACCCACGCGTTGACGAAGCGGGAGGCGTCGGCGGCGTCGGCGGGCGGCGGCCGCCGGTCGTGCGCCACGTCGCGGGCGACCGATCCCGGGGTCATCGCTCCTCGAGGTCGGCCTTCACCACGTCGCCGTCCTGGAGCCGAAGCCGCGAGCGCAGGCGCTCCGGGGCCACGAACTCGATGACGTCCTGGTAGTGGGAACGATCCGGCCGGATCAGGTGGCAGCGCCGGCCGTTGAGCTTCGCCGGGTAGCAGGTCGCCCCCCCGAACGTCCGCCCCCCGGCCTCGAAGCCGTCGATCCGCAGCCCGTTCCAGTCCCGGAGGACGGCGAGCCGGCGGCTCTCGCTGGCGCGCACCCTGACGTTGAGCGTCCCGGGGTACGGCGAGTAGCCGAGCCGCTCGGTGAACTGGACGACGTACCCCGGCTGGCTGAGGTAGTACCGTCCCTCGCCGAGCCCCGAGGCGACCTCGCCGGAGATCGTCGCCCGGGCGGGGCCCTCGAAGAGGCGCCGGTAGTCGCGGTACTCCGCCCGGAGGAGCTCCATCGCCGCGGGGGTGAGCTGCAGCCGCTGCCGGCGGTTCGCGAGGGAGCGGACGACCAGGCCCCGGCGTTCCAGCTCCACCAGGTACCGGGCCGCCGCCTGCTGGCTGACGCCGAGCCGCTCGCCGACCTCGCCGGAGGTGACGACGACGGGCGTGTGGTCGGCGCCGGCGTGGGCGAGCAGTCGGAGCGGCTCGAGGATCTCGCCCCGGGCCCGGGGCCGGTCGGACCCGGTCGCCCCGGCGCGACGGGGGGCGGTCACCGGGAGCGGGGCCGGGCCCCCGAGGGGGCCATCAGGGCCACGACGTTCGAGCCCCGGACGACCAGGCGGCCGAGGTGACGGCTCGCCTCGGCGGCCGTCTCGGTCGCGTCGTCCAGCACGACGTTGAGATGCTCGTCCAGGCCCAGCAGCTTGCCGGCGATCTCCCGACCGTCGCGGAGCTGCAGGCTCACCCGCTGGTCGATCAGCCGCTCGACGACGGCGAGGGGACCCTCGGGCATCGCCCGCGCGACCGGAGGGCGACCTTTAGGATTTGCCCGACGGGCCGCGCGGGGCCGCCGGCGGGCCGTTGAGGCTATGCCCCAGGGGCCGTCCCGGCGGACGATGCCCCCGGTGGCGCGCCCCGGCGACGGCCTGGACGGGGTCGTCGTGGGCCGCTCCGCGCTGACCTGGGTCGGCGGCGCCTCGAGCGACCTCGTCTACCGCGGGTTCGATGTCCGCGAGCTCGTTCCGGGCGTCCCGTACGAGTCCGTCGCCCATCTCCTGCTGTTCGGCGAGCCCCCGGGGTCGGACCCGTCGCCCGTCGTCGCGACGGCCCTCGGAGCCGCCCGCTCGGTGCCGCTCCCGATCCCGGGCGAGGTCGACGCGCTGTCGCCGCTCCTCCCCCCGCTCGAGGCGCTCCGCACGATCCTGTCGATCCTGGGGGACGGCAGCTGGGGCTACCCGCCCCGGCTCGAGGACGGCTACCGCCTGATCGCCCAGAGTCCCGTGCTGTTCGCCCGGTTCGTCCGGCGCGCGCGCGGGCTCGCCCACGTCGCGCCCCGGCCGGAGCTCGGCCACGTCCGCAACTACCTGTGGATGCTCGAGGGCAAGGAGCCCGCGCCGGCGAAGGCGGCCGCGCTCGAGGCGTACTTCGACCTGCTCGCCGACCACGGGATGAACGCCTCCACCTTCGTCCTGAGGATCGCGATCTCCACCCACGCGGACCTCGCCAGCGCCGCCACGGCGGCCCTCGGCACGTTGAAGGGTCCGCTCCACGGCGGGGCGCCGAGCCGGGTCGTCGAGATGCTCAACGCCGTTGGCACGCCCGAGCGGGCGGAGGCGTGGACCCGGGAGCGGGTCGCCCGGGGCGAGATCCTGTA
>JASIDM010000033.1 GCA_030044695.1 Thermoplasmata archaeon | reverse complement strand
AGGAACAGGATGATCGAGATCGCGACGTAGTAGCCCGCGTGGTAGGTCCGCGCGATGTCCGGGAACGCCCGCGGGTAGACCGTGACGACGGCCACGAACAGCAGCAGGACCAGGACGCAGAACATGAGCGGCCGCCGGAGCTGGTGCCGCAGCCCGAAGTAGCGGATCGAGTCCGCGAGGACCCGACGCACCGAGGTGTGGGGCCGCCGCCGGACCGGGACGCGGGCCCCGGGTTCGACGGTGAACGGCAGATCGGCGTCCATCGTCCGTCCCCTACAGGATCTGGGCGAGCGGCCCGAGCGCCATCACCGGCAGGAAGATCAGCGCCGTGATGATCACGAGGAAGAGCGTGAGGTAGAGCGTGTACGTCGCCGAGGTCGTCCGGAGCGTGCCGGGCCCGGCGGGGAGCGCGTCCTGGCGGGCGAACTGCTCGCCGATCATCAGCATCGCCCAGATCGGCACGAACCGGCCGACCAGCATCACCACGGCCCCGGCGAGGTTGAAGAACATCGTGGTGTCGTTGAACTGGGCCGTCGAGAGCGCGCTGCCGTTGTTCGCCGACTCGCTCGTGAACTCGTAGAGCACCGAAGTGAACACGTGGGTCGAGGCCCCGGGGCTGAGCCCGGCGAGCGACACCTGGCCGGAGAGGAACGCGACGGCCGTCGGTAACAGGATCGTCGCGGGATGGACCAGGAGGGCGAGCGCCGCCCATCGGACCTGGCCGGTGCCGATCTTCTTGCCGAGGTACTCGGGGGTCCGGCCGACCATGAGGCCGCCGACGAAGATCGCGAGGACGCCGAACAGCAGCAGCATGCCGAAGCCGGTCCCGACCCCGCCCGGGGTCGCCTGGGTGAACATCCCGAACAGCAGGACCAGCTGCGCGACCGGCGAGATCGCGCCGATCTGCATGTTGTTCGCCCCGACGTTGCCGTAGACGCTCGCCACCTGGAACAGCGAGCCCTCGGGGAGGCTCCACCGGATCTCCTGGCCGACGGGGTAGCCGTTCGTCTGGCCGCCGAGCGCCGTGATCCCCGAGACGAGCGGGTTGCCCGCCGCCTGGTAGGCGATGAACAGGCCGAGCGCGATCCCGAAGACGATCAGGATCGTCACGGCGTACGGCCACGCCTCGCCCCGGCGGCGCACGATGGTGCCGAAGGCGAACGGCGCCGAGAACGGGATCAGCATCATGACGAAAGTGCCGAACAGGTTGGAGAGGGCGGACGGGTTGGCGAGCGGGCTCGCCATGTTGGCGGAGTAGAACCCGCCCCCGTTGGACCCGAGCAGGCTGATCGCCTGGTACGAGGCGACGGGCCCGAGATAGATCGTCTGCAGCCCCCCCGTCAGCGGGTGGGCCTGGACGAACGCCGTGAACGTCTCGGGGACGCCGAGGGCGACCATGATCAGGGCGAAGACGACGGAAAGGGGCAGCAGGACCCGGGTGATCGAGCGGACCATGTCGACGTAGAAGTTGCCCAGCGTCCCGTCGCGGCGGACGAACCCGCGGACCATCGCGGCGGCGACGGCGAGGCCGGTCGCCGGGGAGAGGAAGAGGGCGACCGGCCAGGCGACCGTGAGCGAGGCGAAGCTGAGCTGCGACTCGTTGGTGAAGTGGGTGAAGTTCGTGTTCGTGGTGAAGCTCGCCGCCGAGTGGAAGGCGAGGTCCCAGCTCATCCCGGGCGCGCCGGTCGGGTCGCCCGGGAGCCCGGCCTGCCAGAGGAGGAAGAAGAACAGGAAGGCGAGCAGGCCGCCGTTGACGGCGAGCAGCGCCAGCATGTACTCGCGCGCCCGCATCGACACGCGCGGGGAGGTGCCGAGGAGCCGGTAGATCGCCGACTCGAGCGGCGTGAGCAGGACGTCCCCGGGGAGGGGACGGTCCATGTAGACCCGGCCGAGGTACCGCCCGAACCACGGCGCGAGGGCGATGACCACCCCGATGAGGGCGAAGACGTCCCAGAGCGAGCGAAGATCGAAGCCCATGACCCCCGCTCAGATCCGTTCCGGATGCAGCATCACGTGCACCAGGAACGCGGTCAGGCCGAGCACGACGATCGTGAGGACCAGAAGACCCAGGTCGTGGCTCGCCCAAGCGACCAGCTGGGCCCCATCCTCGCCGAGGCTTCCCGCGACCGACGACAGCGGCCCCATCGCCGGACGTGGATTCGGGCCAGACGGGCTCTTTAGGCTGCGCGAGCGGCCGTCCTAACGTGGGTGCGGCCGAAACCTTATGCGGTGGTCAGGCTGGCCGCGCCTTCCGCCGCCGGGCCTCGGCCGAGAGCCGGCGCACGATCCGGTGCATCGCCTGCTCGCGACGGGCCTCGGCCTTCTGGTAGGCGACGTCGCGGGTGCGGCGGGTGAGCAGCACCACGACCTGGCCGAGGGAGGTCCGCCCGGTCCGGCCCCGTCGCTGGATCGCGCGGATCTCGCTCGGCACGGACTCGAAGAAGACGACCAGGTCGACGTCCGGGACGTCGAGCCCCTCCTCGGCGACGCTGCTGGCGACGAGGATCGGGAACCGCCCTTCGCGGAACTCGCTGAGGACCCGCCCCTGCTCCTTCTGGCTCATCCCGGGGTCGTCCCGGTCGCGGGTCGCCTGGCCGACGAACCGTCCGACCCTCCACCGTTCCCGCTCGAGGACGGCCTGGATCGACTGGATCGTGTCGCGGTACTGGGCGAAAACGAGGACCCGCGCCGGGTGGTCCCGCGGCACGGCGAGCGTCTCCCGGACCAGCTCCACGAGCGCGTCGAGCTTCGGGTGGGACGGCTCGTCGCCGGCCCGGACGAACGCCGCCGCCTCGTCCCGGGCCCGAACGACCTCCGGGAGCCGCAGGAAGGCGACGTCGCCGCGGCTCCGCTTCGGCTTGCCCTCGACGCGTTCGAGGTACTGGAGGAACGGGCCGAGGCCCTGGGTCTCCAGCCGCTCCTGGGCGTGGTGGAGGTGCAAGAGGACCAGCTGGTGGAACAACGGCCCGAACCGCCGGACCATCGGTCCCGGTCGGGCGAAGATCTCCGCCCGGAGGGCGATCAGGTCCTTCACCGAGAGCGAGGCGATCGGCTTGGTCCGGAGGTAGCCCATCTTCTGCAGCTTGCGGGCCGTCGCCCAGGAGGCCGCGGCGAGGAGGTCGCGGATCGCCGCCGTCCTGGCCGGAAGGTCGACCCAGCGTTCCGTGACGGCGACCTCCTGGACGTACTCGCGGACCCCGTCGTCGTCGCGGGACCGGGCCTCGATCCGGCCGACCCCGAGCGCGCCGACGACCTCCTCGATCCGCTCGTCCTTGCCGCCCGGGGAGGCCGTCAGGCCGAGGACGTGGCCGCCCGCCGGTCGTTCCCCGCGGTACCGCTCGGCGATCGGGACGTAGGCGTACCGCCCCACCGCGTGGTGGGCCTCGTCGAACACCAAGAGCGCCACGTCGCGCAGGTCGTAGCGGCCGTCCTTCAGGTCGTGGAGCAGGATCTCCGGCGTGGCGAAGACGACGTCCGCGCCGTCCCAGGCCCCCTCGCGCACGGGGCGCCGTATCGTGCCCGTGAACCGGGCGACGCGCAGGGGCACGAGCCAGCGCCCGAACGCGTCCGCGTGCTGCTGGACGAGCGGTCGTGTCGGGGCGAGGACCACGACCTTGCCCTCCGAGCCCCGGAGTACCTCGGCGGCGATCAGCGCGGCGATGACGGTCTTCCCCAACCCCGTCGGGAGGACCACGAGGAGATCCTCGCTGAGGCCGATCCTCGCCAGGTCGAGCTGGAACGGAAGGGATCGGATCTGCTGGGGGCGCAGGAGGGGGTGATCGACCCGCCCGTCGTGCACGCTCCACGTCCCCGGTAGCGGCGGGGGTCGGGGTCGGAGACCGGTCGGCATCGGGCCTGGCGCGCCGTCCGCGCCGCCGAACTCCTCGAGACGGTGCTGCCGGCCCATCGATCGGATCGTTGTCGGCAACGCGGGACGGCGATAGGGGCTTCGTCGGGAGGCGGACCTAGCCCGTCGACGGCCCGCCGGGCGGGGTCACGGTCGCCGCCAGGTGCTCCCGTCCTCCGAGGTAGGGGCGAAGGACCCTCGGTACGGCGATCCGGCCGTCGTCCTCCAGGTACTGTTCCACGAGGAGCGCGAGGGCCCGGGTCGTCGCGATCGCCGTCGAGTTCAGGGTGTGCGGGACGACCTTGCCCGGCTTACCGGCTCGGCCCAGGCGGATGCCGAGGCTCCGGGCCTGGTAGTCCGTGCAGTTCGAGCAGCTGACGACCTCGCGGTAGGCCTGTTGTCGCGGGAACCAGGCCTCGAGATCGTACTTCTTGGCGGCGACGGTCCCGACATCGCCCGTACAGACGTTCACGACCCGGTACGGGACCTCGAGCCGGCGGAACAGCTCCTCGGAGTTCGCCCGCAGCTCCTCGTGGAACGCCGGGGAGTCCTCCGGGCGGCAGAAGACGAACTGCTCCACCTTCGTGAACTGGTGCACCCGGAACAGCCCCTTCTGGTCGACCCCGTGGCCCCCGATCTCCCGGCGGAAGCACGCGCTCACCCCGACGAGCCGGATCGGCACCGATCCCTCGTCGAGGATCTCCCCCTGGTACAGGGCCGCCAGCGGGTGCTCGGCGGTCGCGATCAGGTACAGCTCCTCGCCCTGGATCTTGTACATCACGTTCTCGAAGTCGGCGAGGTCCGTGACCGCCTCGTACGGCTCGCGACGGAGCAGGAACGGCGGGACGACCGGCGTGAACCCCCGCTCCATCAGCAGGTCCAACGCGAACCGCTGCAGGGCGAGGTCCAGGAGGACGAGCGGACCCCTCAGGTAGTAGAAGCCGGCGCCGCTCCCCCGGCGAGCGCGATCGAAGTCGGCGAGGCCGAGTCCCTCGAGCGCTTCCCCGTGGGGGGGATGCGCGCTCCTCGGTGGACCGGGGGTGCCCCAGGTGGCGACGACCACGTTCTCGGTGTCGTCCTTGCCGAACGGGACGCTCGGATCGAGCAGGTTCGGCAGCCGCCGCAGCCGCTCCTCCCGTTCGCTCCGCAGCCGACCCTCGTTCGCCTCGGCCTCGCGAAG